>DBLF01000017.1:3163-18151 GCA_002297965.1 Candidatus Segatella papionis | reverse complement strand
CTTTCAATCAAGAAGCCTCAGATTTCGAAAGATTTCTGAGGCTTTTTTGTGTTTGTCCCGCAGATTTGATATTTTTTAGTCCCACAGATTTCACAGATTATCACAGATATTTATCACTCAATGAAATAAATCTGTGTCATCTGTGAAATCTGTGGGAGATTTTTATTATCTTTGCATTCGCAAATTTAAAAATGAGGATTATGTTATACTATATCAAGACTTGGTGGAGATGGCTTAGACGCTGCGGCTTCAGTCGTGGATTCGGTGTGCAGTCTCCTTCTGCTTATAGTTTCATTCGCTACGTGGTGAATGAGCATTACCCTTACTATGCTTATGTAGAGCTAAAGGATAGGCTAGATTTGCTTTCTAGGAGCGAACATAAGTTCGGACGATTACTGTTACGTCTGGCTAATTTTTGGCAGCCAGACGTGCGTTATACGGACGCTTATAAGTATTTGCCTTATCTCTATGCAGGATGCCATCGCTCCGAGGTGAAAGATTTGGTGGATTTTCCTGTGGATGCCGCCAAAATCAATGGTTGTGGCAAGACGGCCGCTGCCGCCAAGACAGATTTCTCTTCCCAATCTTCACTTGTCGTTCTCGACTTATCGACCTATGATATTTCTCGAATCGCAACAGAGATATTGCCTCTGTGTACTCCCAAGACGATGCTTGTTCTGCTGAATATGCAAAACCGCAAGAAGGTGGTTGAGGAATGGCTCAAGATACAGAATTCGGTGTTCACCGGTATTACTTACGACTTATATTACGTAGGTATTATATTCTTCGATAAGTCCATTTTTAAGCAGCATTATGAGGTAAATTTCTAGTTGGAATGTGCTATTCATGCATAAAAATGTAAATAAATGCTAGAAAGTAGCATTTCACTCGAAAAAAGTTGCCGAAAAACTTGCAGATAAAATTAATTTTATTACTTTTGCAGCCAAATTAGTAGAAACGTTAAATAATTAAGCTATGTATTGGACACTTGAATTGGCTTCAAAGCTAGAAGATGCACCATGGCCTGCAACAAAAGAGGAGTTGATAGACTATGCAACTCGCTCAGGTGCGCCTCTGGAAGTTCTGGAGAATTTGCAGGAGATAGAAGATGAGGGTGATGTCTATGAGAGCATCGAGGACATCTGGCCTGATTATCCTTCAAAGGATGACTTCTTGTGGAATGACGACGAATATTAAAAAGTCGATGATAGGGCTGTTCTCTATATGGAGGACAGCCTTTTTTATCCCATTTGTAATGATTGCCATATCATATTTATCCTATTAGTGATGATTGCCATATAATAATTTGTTGTGATTGTCATATAATAATTGTGTTCCTTTTGCGTTATACACTTGTGTTGAAACGAATCATCATATTATGTTTTTTGCTGACAGGAGTGCTCTTGGCTAGAGCGCAGTATGATCCATATTTTAGTCATTACTTCGACATGGAATCATCCTTCAACCCTGCGGCTGTGGGTAAGCAGGCTAAACTGAATGTTACGGCTGCTTATGCCTTGGATATGGTTGGGTTTGAACATAATCCCCGTACGATGTATTTGGCTGCTGATATGCCTTTTCATGCACTCAAAAATAACCATGGCGTAGGCTTGTCGCTCATGAACGACCAAATCGGTTTGTTTACCCATCAACGTCTCAGCCTTCAGTATGCTTATAAAAAGAAGTTGTGGAAAGGTACGCTTGGCATCGGATTGCAAGGAGGAATGCTGAGCGAGAGCTTCGATGGAAGCAAGGTGGATGCTGGCGAGTCGGGCGACCCGGCTTTGGCTACTTCCCAGGTGGATGGAAGTGGCATGGATTTGGGCTTGGGGCTTTATTATCAGCATTCTACCTGGTATGTGGGGATTTCGGGACAGCATCTTACATCACCTACCATCGACCTCGGCGAAACCAATGAGTTTAAGATAGATGCAACGTATTATTTGACTGGTGGATACAATATTAAGCTGAGAAATCCGTTTCTAACAATAAAGTCATCCGCTCTCGCGAAATATGATGGAACTACTTGGCGTGGCGACGTGACAGGCCGATTGGTGTATCAGCATGAGGACAAGCAGATGATGGGTGGTCTGACTTACAGCCCGGATCACTCCGTAACCTTTTTGCTGGGTGGCTCCTTTCATGGCATTGTGTTGGGGTACAGTTATGAGTGGTACACCTCCAAGCTCAGTGCGGGAAATGGTAGCCATGAGTTGTTTGTGGGATACCAGACTGACATCAACCTCGGGAAAAAAGGAAAGAACAAACATCAAAGTGTAAGAATACTATAGATAGTGTAAGAATACTATAGATAATGTTTGCTATCATGAATAGATAAAGATTACCATCGTGAATAGAAAAAGGTTGCTATCATGATGAGAAATAAAATATAAACAAATATAGAAACATGAATAGAAACAAAAATATAAACAAGAATATTAAGAAATGTATAGGGCTTCTCTGTGCTCTTATGCCTCTCTTTGCCTTTAGCGGTTGCTTTAGTGCAAAATCTACCTCCATGGCAGGTAGAGGTGGCGAGGTAGTGGGAGTAAGCGGTAGAAGTTTCGTGGAGCCTGCGCCTTACGGTATGGTGAAGATAAACCGTGGATTCCTGAAGATGGGATTGGAAAAACAAGATTCCCTGTGGGGATTGCAAACCCCAAGAAAGGATGTTTCCGTGGATGGCTTCTGGATGGACGACACCGAAATTACCAATTCGGAATACAAACAGTTTGTGGCATACGTGCGCGACTCTATCATCCGTGTTCGACTTGCCGACCCTGCATACGGTGGGGATGAGACTTATATGATTACCGAAGACAAGAATGGCGACCCTGTGCCACCCCACGTGAACTGGAAAAAACCTCTGCCAAGAAAACCCAACGAGGATGAGCAGCGAGCTATCGAGAGTCTTTACAATGTGAACCCTGTGACAGGCGAGAAATTGATAGATTGGCGCCAACTCAACTATAAATACGAAATCTACGATTATACGGCAGCTGCCCTTCGCCGCAATCGCATCAATCCGCAGGAACGTAACCTGAACACAGATGTTCGGGTGAATCCTGACGAGGTGGTGATGATTTCGAAGGATACTGCTTATTATGACGACGAAGGTAGGGTGGTGACTGAGACCATCAACCGACCATTGAGCGGACCATGGGATTTCCTCAACACCTATATCGTGAACGTCTATCCCGACACCACTTGCTGGGTAAACGATTTCCGCAACTCGGACAATGAGACTTATCTGAGAACTTACTTCAGTAACCCAGCTTACAACGACTATCCTGTGGTGGGTGTTACTTGGGAACAGGCAAATGCCTTTTGTGCTTGGCGCACCGACTATCTCCTGAAGGGCTTGGGGCCAGAGGCGAGATTTGTGCAGCGTTACCGTCTGCCGACTGAGGCGGAATGGGAGTTTGCCGCAAGAGGAAAGAGCCAGAACGAATTTCCTTGGGAAAATGCTGATGTGAAGAATGGAGACGGCTGTTTCTATGCCAACTTCAAGCCAGACCGTGGAAATTATACCAAGGACGGAAACTTGATTACGAGCAAGGTGGGCATTTATTCGCCAAACTCCAATGGACTCTACGATATGGCGGGCAACGTGGCAGAATGGACGAGTACGGTATATACCGAGGCGGGAGTAGATGCGATGAACGACTTGAACCCTGACTTGAAGTACAATGCAGCCAAGGAAGATCCTTATCGCCTGAAGCGAAAAAGCGTAAGAGGCGGATCTTGGAAAGACCCGGAGTCTTTCATTCGTTCTGCCTGGCGTTCTTGGGAATACCAGAACCAACCACGTTCGTATATCGGGTTTAGATGCGTGCGCAGTCTTGCCACCACATCGAGCGCTAAGCAGAAAACGTCTAGAAGAAGAAAATAATGGCTTAGGCTTACTGCGACATCGGAAGAGCCTATGGCTTCTTGGTCATATTAGAGCCTATGGCTTCTTGGCTATATTAGAGTCTATGGCTTCTTGGCTATATTAGAGCCTATGGCTTCCGTACTATTAAATAAAGGAGAATAAAAAGAAAATGGGTGATTACAGTAAATATAATATAGTGTATCGTCTGCAAAAGTGGATGGACAGCGTGCCAGGACAAACATTCCTGAACTATGCATATAGTTGGGGAGCGAGTATCGTTATCGCTGGTACTCTCTTTAAGTTGACCCACTTGCCTGGAGCCAACTTTATGTTGTTCCTGGGAATGGGTACCGAGATTATTGTGTTCTTTCTCTCGGCATTCGACCGTCCTTTCGACAAGACGGCTGATGGCAGGGATATTCCTACTCATGTGACAGAGGAGTATTTGGAAACAGGAAAATTCGAAAATGGCAAAGAAGTGGTTCCTATGAGTGATACTCAAACTGCTCCTTCATCAGCTCCTTCATCAGCATCTTTGTCAGCTCTTTCATCAGCTCCTTCATCTTCAAGTCAATTTGCTTCTTCTGGTGAATTTTCTCATGGCTTGGACGAAATGCAAATCGTTTCCGAGCAGATGCAGGAAGCGCAGAATGACTACGTGGATGAGCTGAAAAAGTTGGTGGAAACTCTTGGAAAGGTGAACGAACAGAGCAACCGTCTGACTCGTGACAGCGAGGAAATGGAAAACTTGAATCGCACGCTCACTGGTATCACCAAGGTATATGAAATGCAGTTGAAGAGTGCCAGTCAGCAAATTGGCACCATCGACCAAATCAATGAGCAGACCAAGAAGATGGCTCAGCAGATAGAGCAACTGAACAGCATTTATACTCGAATGATAGCGGCGATGACCGTGAATATGCGTGCGGCTGCTCCTAATATGAGCGACGAGCAAAAATGATGGCGATGAGCAAAAATGATGCGAGGAACCAAAATAAAGTGTGAAGAATCCAAAATACAAATAAATGGCAATCAAGAAAAGACCGATTTCACCGCGCCAAAAGATGATCAACTTGATGTATGTGGTCTTGATGGCGATGTTGGCACTGAATACTCCTACTGACGAGGAACTCGGTGTCAAGGGAATGTCGTTGGTGGAGAAGGTGAAGCGAAGTTTGCAGGATGAGCCACGAAAGGGTGATGAGAAGAAGAAAGACGTGAATCTCGTAGAGCTGAATGTGAGCGAGATGGATGCTTTCGTTATTCCCGAGAAAACGACCCTTTATGCCGGGGAACGATTTAACTCGCAAGTGGTGATGGCTGCGATAGATAGTACCCAACGCCCCGAGATATATGTAAACGGAACCCGACTCCGTGCCGAAGACGGCAAGTATAGTTTCACGGCTGGTGGCGTGGGGGAGCACCAGTTTGGTGGTTATATCCTGATGAAGGGCAAGAATGGGGAGGAAATCCGCCGGAACTTCATCCAAAAATATACCGTGCTGCCAGTGCCTAATTCGGCTACCGTAGCGGCAGACTTGATGAACGTGCTCTATGCAGGTTATGCTAACCCTATCAGCATTAGTGTGCCAGGTGTGCCTGCCAATGCCATATCAGCATCGATGAGTGGAGGCTCCTTCGTATCGAAGGGTAATGGACATTTCGTCGCTACCCCTTCAGCCGTGGGCAAGGATGTAACCATCCATGTTACGGCGAGAGACAAGGGACAGGTCAGAACGTTGCCTCCCTTCGTGTTTCATGTAAGAAAATTGCCAGACCCTACGGCTTATATCGCCATGGGCACCGACAGATTCAAGGGCGGAGGATTGGCGAAGGCTAATTTGATGGGAGCCGTGGGCATCCACGCCGCCATCGACGATGGACTCCTGGACATACCTTTTAAGGTGATAGGCTTCGAGACCGTCTTCTTCGATAATATGGGCAATGCCATACCGCTAGCCTCGGCAGGAGCCAATTTCTCGGATAGGCAGAGAGAGGAGTTCAGAAAGTTGTATCGCAACCGTCGCTTCTATATTTCCCATGTCAGGGCTGTAGGACCAGATGGAATTATCAGAACCCTGCCTTCGGCAATGGAAGTCATCGTGAAATAATGATAAACTAATAATGATGGATAAATAGCAAATGAAAAAGATATTGTTCATATTCATGCTCTTGGGGATGGTGCAGGGTATCTGTGCTCAACCAGACGCACGCCGTCAGCAAGCGGAGCAGCAGAAAAGGGCAAGGCAACAAGGGGGAAACGACATGACCTTGCGCGCGCAAATCTCTTTCCCCACTGCCATCCCGATGGATGACGATGTGGTGTGGAGAAGGGACATCTATCGTGAGTTGGACCTCAATGATAGCCATAATGCGGCGCTCTACTATCCTGTGGAGCCACAGGGAAGTCAGATGAACCTCTTTACCACGATTTTCAAGTTGATGATGACGGGCAAGGTCACCGTATATCAATATCGGATGGATGGCAACGAGAGCTTCGCCGAGTCGGATAGGGTGAATCCAAAGTCTTTTCTCGACAATTACCACATCTACTACGAGAAACAGCCCAATGGAAGAATCAAGTTGGACAACAGCGACATCCCTTCTCGCGAGGTGAAATCGTATTACATCAAGGAATGCACTTATTTGGACCAGCGTTCGGCTACCTTCCATACCAAGGTGCTGGCTCTATGCCCCATCATGACCCGTGATGACGATTTCGGAGATGGTGGCACCAAGTATCCGCTCTTCTGGGTGAAATACGATGACTTGGCTCCTTATCTCGCCAAGCAACAGGTGATGACCAGCAACCTGAACAACGCCAGCACGATGAGCATCGACGACTATTTTGTGAGAAAACAATATAAGGGAAATATTTACAAGACCAACAATATGTTGGGACAGACCCTGAGACAATATTGCACCACCGACTCGGCGATGGCGAAGGAACAGCAACGTATCGAGGCAGAACTGGCTAGATTTGAGAAAAATCTGTGGGGAGACCAAGCCCGAAAGGACTCGCTCGACAGCATTGCCAATGCCGACAAGAATCAGAAGGCAGGCGCGAAGAAGAAAATCAGACGTAGCTCTGGTGTACGTGGCAGTTCTGCCAATGGTGAAAAGTCCACTCGCATAAGGGCTGGTCGTCCCAAGAACTCCACCTCTGCTTCGGGAAGTGCGGCTAGAGTCACTGTTAGAAGGGAAAGACACTGATAATTGCGGCTCCTAATTACATAAAGGATGTTTTTAATGGCATAGATAGTGTTTTTTAATGGCATAGATAGTGTTTTTTAATGGCATAGATAGTGTTTTTTTATGGCATAAATAGTGTTTTTAGAGACATAGATAGTGTTTTTAGTGGTGTAAATAGTAATCTTTAGTAAAACAAATATAGAAATTAAGTTTAAGTAATTAAGTAAGAAAATGAAGAAAATTTTATCACTTGTATTCATGGTAGCAGCAATGATGTATGCTACAAGCGCAAATGCCCAGATAAAGTTTGGTTTGAAGGGCGGTTTGGACGTTACCAACATGTCTTTGAGCAACGATGTGTTTGATACTTCCAACAAGACGGGCTTCTTTGTAGGTCCTATGGTTAAGGTGACTGTGCCTATCGTGGGCTTAAGCTTCGACGCAGCAGCTTTGTACGACCAGAGAGAGGCAAAGGTAAATTTCGTAGATGAAGACGAGACATTCGGTAATAGCATCAAGCAGAAGTCTATTATCGTTCCTGTGAATGTGCGTTATGGATTTGGTTTGAGCAGCTTGGCCAATGCCTTTATCTTTGCAGGTCCACAGTGGAACTATAACGTGGGCGATAAGAATTTCTACTGGAAGGAAGAAGATAGCTCAAACATTGGAAAGTACTCCTTGAAAAAGTCTGCCGTTTCCGCCAATGTTGGTGTGGGTGTCACTTTGTTGAGCCATTTGCAGATTTCCGCCAATTATAACTTTGCTTTGAGCAAGTCTGCGGAAATCTATGATTCAGAAACAGGCCAGTATTTCGGAAAGAGCAAGAACAATTGCTGGCAGATTGCTTTGGGTTATTGGTTCTAAGCTAGATCCAAGAAAAGCTTCTAAGTTGGAGCCAAGAAAAGCTTCTAAGTTGGAGCCAAGAAAAGTTTCTAGGCTAGAGCCAAGAAAAGTTTTTAGGCTAGAGTCAAGAAAAGCTTCTAGCTTGTTGCCAAGAAAATCATCAAACCAAGGAGTTTGGATTTTCCCATGCAATCCATCTTAAAATATATAAAAGCAGGTATCCGATGGTGGGTATCTGCTTTTTTTTTGCTATCTTTGCACGACGAATCGCTCCCATGAGGAGCCTTTGTGTTCGTTCAGAGAAATATAAACATGAGATACGTAGATGTGATATTGCCACTTCCGCTCGACGGAACCTTCACTTATTCTGTCCCCGAAGGGATGGAAGAGAAAGTCGTGGCTGGTATGCGCGTGCTGGTGCCGCTGGGCAAAAGCAAGAAGTATATCGCCATGGTGGCTGATGTGCATTCTGAGCAACCTGACTTCGAATGCAAGCCCATCGAAATGGTGCTCGACAAAATCCCTTCCCTCCTTCCTCAACAATATCAGCTTTGGCAATGGATCAGTGATTATTATATGTCGCCATTGGGTGATGTATATAATGCCGCCATGCCAGCAGGTATGAAATCGACGGAGAAGTTCAAGCCCAAGATGGAACTTTATGTGGAGTTGTCTATCAATTACCGCAATGAGCAGGCGCTGCATGTGGCACTCAATATGATGCAGCGGGCTTTGAAGCAATCGAAGGTGTTCACTACCTTTCTCGCTCTCTCTCATTGGGATAGCTTGGAAGGTGACACTCCCCGTGAGGGCATCAAGAGGGTGACCAAGGAGGAGCTGATGAACGAGTCGCATTGCACGGCGGCCATCGTGAATGCACTCATCGACCGTGGCATCCTCTTTACTTATGAGCAAGAGGTGGGGAGACTGAATACGGCGGGCGAGTCGCATTTCGACCTCATCAAACCGCTCTCCATGGCGCAGCAGGACGCTTACAATCAAATCTTGATGCAAATGCTCCAAAAAAATGTGGTGTTGCTGCATGGTGTTACTTCGAGCGGCAAGACGGAAATCTATATCCACCTTATCAAAAAGGCAATGGAGGAACATAAGCAGGTGCTCTATCTCTTGCCGGAGATTGCCCTTACGGTGCAAATCATGGAACGTCTCCACAAGGTTTTCGGGGATAGACTGGGTATCTATCACTCCAAATACAGCGATGCGGAAAGAGTGGAAATCTGGCAGAAGCAATTGTCAGGACATCCATACGATGTGATATTGGGAGCCAGAAGCGCTGTCTTCCTGCCTTTCCAAAAACTCGGGCTTGTCATCATCGACGAGGAACATGAGACTTCTTTCAAGCAGCAAGACCCCGCTCCTCGCTACCATGCCCGGAGTGCCGCCATCGTCTTGGCGAACATGTATCCTGAGTGTAAGGTGCTGCTCGGTACGGCGACCCCTTCGATGGAGAGCTATTACAATGCCCAGCAAGGCAAGTATGGATTGGTGGAGCTGAAGACGAGGTTCAAGGATGTGCAGTTGCCTGAGATACAGGTGGTGGATGTGAAAGACCTTCGCCATCGCAAGATGATGACGGGTGCTTATTCCCCCCAGCTCTTGGCTGCTGTGAGGGAGGCACTGAAGAATGGGGAGCAAGCCATCCTCTTCCAAAACCGACGAGGCTTTGCGCCGATGATAGAGTGCAAGGTCTGCGGATGGGTGCCGAAATGCAAGAATTGTGACGTATCGCTCACCTTGCACAAGAGCATCAACCTGCTTACTTGTCATTACTGCGGATATACTTATCCTGTGCCTACCGAATGCCCGAACTGCGGAAGCACGGAGCTGATGGGACGCGGTATCGGAACGGAAAGGATAGAAGACCAAATAGCCGAGATATTCCCCGAGGCACGCATCGCCCGCATGGACCTCGACACTACGAGGACAAGGAACGCCTACGAGCGTCTGATTTCAGACTTCTCCACAGGCAAGACCAATCTCCTGATAGGAACGCAGATGATAAGCAAGGGCTTGGACTTCGACAAGGTGAGAGTGGTGGGTATCCTGAATGCCGACTCGATGCTCAACTATCCTGACTTCCGTGCCTATGAGCATGCCTTCATGATGATGTCGCAGGTGAGCGGACGAGCTGGAAGAAAAGGAAAGCGAGGACTGGTAATCTTGCAAACGAAGAATCCTACGCTGCCCATCATCCACCAGGTGGTAAATAATGATTACGAAGGTCTCTTCCGTGGAATCTTGGAGGAGCGAAGGATGTTTCATTATCCGCCGTTCTTCCATCTTATCAACGTGTTCTTGAAACATAAGCACGAGAAGGTGTGCCAGCAAGCCAGTTTGGAGCTAGGGAAAATGTTGCGGGGATGGTTTGGCGAGCGTGTGCTCGGTCCCGACAAGCCTGCCGTGGCGAGAGTGAAGACGATGAACATCCGGAAGATTGTTATCAAGCTGGAAAATGGAATCGACCAGAAGAAGGTGCGGGAGTATTTGAAGTATGCCCAACAACTGATGGCGAAGGACCCTAGGTATGGGGCGTTGCAGATATATTACGACGTGGATCCGTTGTAAATGAAAAGTGAAGACGAAAATGATGAATCTGATTGTTGATTCTTGAAAATACGATAAAAGGCTATCCCAATCTTGCGAAAGGGGTAGCCTTTTTACTTGATATTTGTAGTTATGTCGTAAGAGTGAATGCTATTGAATTCTTCTCTCTTCACTTCATTTAGAAGTTGATGTCGAGACCTACGGCAAACACATTGTTGTTACGTGTATAGTCTGAGCTGTAGTTGATGCTCTTCTGCGCTGAGAGCTGAACAGCCTCAGTGGTCTTCTTGTGCTTGTAGAAAGTATGGAAGTAAGCCACATTCAAGTCCATCTTCTTGTTGATGTGATAGACACCGCCGAAGGCAGCGGAGTTGGAGCTTGTGACAAACGACTTGTCGTCCATATATCTAGCAGAAGCAGGGGTTGTGGCATCTTCCTCTGGCAAACCATAGTTGGTGCTCTGCCAACCTGTGCTCAGGGTTACTTTCTTGCAAACATCTACTTCGACACCTGCGTTGTACTCCAGGGTACCACGCTTCAACTTCTCGTTGCGATTGTTGTAAGCTGTGGCGTGCTTGTCGTCGAACCAGTGGAAACCTACGTTGATGCGAACGGCATCCACAGGGCTGTAGCCAGCACCCAGTGTCAAGTAGGCAGGGATGTCGGCTGCAATCTTCTTGCCATCGCCGTACTCGCCGATAGCCTCTTCTAGCTTGGTGTCAAACTGGTCTTTCAAGCCTTGCATGGTGGCAACTACGGTACCATTGGTGAGCACAGCCTCGCTGGTCTGTACTGCTGCCATCTGTGCTTTCTGCTGTGCTTGGTCTTGTGGAAGACCAGCCTGCATGTATTTCTGAGTATATACCTGGGTCAATGTAGTACCCATCTGCTCCGCCAAGTTGTCGGCCAAGTTACCGATGCTAGGAGCCTGGTTCACAGACTTGTTCTTCAATCTCATGCGAGTCTTGAACTCATACTTGGCAGAGAAATTCCAGCGACCTGTCTTGAAGTCAACGCCGATGATAGGGGTGAAGCCGATGCCGTTCTGGTCGCAGCTCAACTCGATGTTGGCAGCATCTTCCTTGCTAGGGTCGAGCACCTTGTAGAGAGGCATGTTGCCTACCTTGATGTCTCTTACATATCCGTAATAGTTACAGGTGGCATACACGCCACGTACACCAGCGAAGGCGCTGAAGTGCTCGTTGAACTTGTAAGCTGCACCGAGCGACAAGCCGAAGTAATATTGGCGGCCGTGCATATAACTGTCGTAGCTGTACTTACCGCTATTTCCGAAAGCCTGGTCTGAAGAGAACATCTGCATGCCTTGCTGGCCTAAGGCGCTTCCCAAGACATTATCCACGGTACCAGCCAAGCCGCATGCAGCCATAGCTGTCTCAGAGACAATCTTCTCGAATGAGCCTAGACCATTGTCGAAGGTACACTTGCCGCCACCGCCGGTGAGGGCGAAGTTGGCCTGCCATGACCATTTACCTTTATTATATGCATACTGGAAAGAAGGGATGACTGGCGCAAAAGCCTCACCCTTGAACTCGCGAGGAGTAATAGGAGCGTTTACATTGTTGGTAAACAATGCGTAATCATTCTTGATAGTACGTGTCTGGTAAGCCAACTGCCAGTTGATGGACAGATGGTGACCTTCACCCATGAATACAACGCCGGCTGGGTTGTAATAAACTCCGTCGATACCTATGGAAGCCTCACGGCTCATCATTCTGTTGAATGCGACGTTCTGATTGGTGTTAGTGAGCAAACCACCTGCAAATGTAGGGGCTGCGGAAGCCATCGCAATGGCAAGACTAACTAATTTTAGTTTCTTCATCTTAATATTATTAAATAAAAACGTCCGCAAAGGTAATTATAATGTTCTATTTTTCTATTACTTTCGCAGCTTATTTAAAATATATTAACGCAAAAAGCCCTTCTTCTTGCACAGTTCTTGGGAATTGTGCAGGAAAAAGGGCTGTCTTTGCCGTTATTTACCGTGGTGATTTCGGCGATGTTTTCAATGCCGATTTCAGATATTCGGTTCTTCGCTCTTCGCCTTCTTCTTGCCCGCCTTGACATTCATGTGAGGGTAGGAGATACGAGTGTGATAGATGGCCTTGAGGCGTTCGATGAGCACAAGCTTGGCAAGGGCGATGTCACGGAAGGTGATAGGGCATTCCTTGAAAAATCCGTCAGCCACCTGTCCGTCGATGAGGGTGTTCACCAGGTTGCTGATGCTTTCCTCTGTGTATTCCTTGAGCGAGCGAGAGGCCGCTTCCACGGTGTCTGCCATCATCAATATGGCTTGTTCGCGGGTAAATGGGTTAGGACCTGGATATTGGAACAGCGACTTATCCACAATCTCCGTAGGGTGGGAGTTGCAATAGTTCACGTAGAAGTACTTGGTGATGCCCGTGCCGTGATGGGTAGTGATGAAGTCTTTGATGATACCCGGAAGCCCCATTTTCTCCGCCATCTTCAAGCCCTCGGTAACGTGGCTGATGATGATTTGGGCACTTTCCAGGTCGCTCAATTGGTCGTGCGGGTTCACGCCAGCTTGGTTTTCTGTGAAGAACACGGGGTTTGTCATCTTTCCGATGTCGTGATAGAGGGCACCGGTACGCACCAGGAGGCTGTTGGCGCCTATGCGGTTGGCAATCTCTGCTGCCAAGTTTCCCACCGTGATGGAGTGCTGGAATGTGCCAGGGGCTATCTCGCTCAGGTTGCGCAGCAAGCCCTTGTTGGTGTTCGATAGCTCGAAGAGGGTGACATTGGAGGTGAATCCAAACATCTTCTCTATGATGTACATCAGAGGGTATGACAACAGCAAGAAGACTCCGTTGATGGCGAAATAGGTGTACATGCTGCGGTCGATGTTGAACACTTGGTTGTCTTGCATCAGCTGGAGGGCAAAATACACCACTCCGCTGCTTATTGCCACCAAGAGGGCTGTGATGAATATCTGCGAGCGCTTGGATAGCTCTCGCAAGCTGTAGATGGCCACCAAGCCAGAGGCGAGTTGCACGATGATGAACTCATACTGGTATTTCACGGCGGCGGCACAGATGAGAATCATCGTCACGTGGGTGATGAATGCGGTTCGGGAATCCATGAACACACGGACAAAGATAGGCGCCATGGCGAACGGGATGATATAGACGCTGAAGAAATTATGCTTCATGATGAGCGACACGAAGATAGGAAACAGCGTGATCATCGCATAGAGCATGGTGATGCTGCGCGGCTTGTCGAAGTAATCCTTGCGGAAGAGCGTGAGATAAGAGGTGAACACCATGACGAGGATGAAGATGAAGAGCACCTGCCCGACGATGGTGGTGGTAATCTCGTCTTCGGTGGAGCTTCGGCGCTTCATCTCCTTGTCGAAGGAGTTGAGCACGCGATAGGTGTAGTCATTGATGACATCGCCACGGTCTATGATTTTCTGTCCGCTCATCACCATGCCGCTGGCTAGCGGAATGCTGCTCAGCAGGTCGCTTTTCTCGGTCTCCGAGCGTTCCTTGTCGTAGATGAGGTTCGGCTCCACATAGTCGTTGAGGTTGCATCGGGAGAGAATCTGCCGTTGTGCCGCAATCTTCTCGTCGAAGAAGATGTGCTCGTATGCGGCGATGGTGGAGTAGAAGGTGCCTATGGGGACACTCTTCACATTCTTTCCGCTGATAATGCGGATGGTGCTGGTGGAGTCTTTGTAGATGCGATTGTACTCGGGCGTGCTGATGATGCCCGTCTGGTAAACTTGGTGCAATTGTTGTGCAACGAGTGCGACGTATTCCTTCGGCAGACCCGGGATGCCCTGGGCGAAGTCGTGGCGGAAACGCTGCACCTGCTCTTCGCCCACCGTGCTGTTTACGGTGTAGTAGGGCTGGAACTGTTGCAACAGCGAGTCTTGCTCGTGCTTGATGGCTTCGTCGGTCTTGTAAATCGGGAAGTCGAATGTGGCGATGACCGACCCATACATCCATGGCTTGCCCACATCGTATCTAAACTGTCTGCCTTCATTGCGTGGCAAGAACCAGACAATGATGCAAACGGTAAAGATAACGAGAATCGTCTTGGTGATGAGGTTGCGCCAATAATTCTCCTCGGGATTGTTGAATATGCTCATGTTCGTTACACTTTTTATAGTTCTAGATGTTCTTCCATTAACTCATGGCTTCTTGAAGAGATTTTGGAGGATGAAAAACGTGCTCATTTCTCTCCTAATTGAGCAAAAAGGCTTCTTTTCATCCCTTAATTCCCTTTTCCACTGCGAAAATACGAAAAAAAACTCTTATAATCGCAAAAAAAACTGTAAATTTGCAGAAAATTTCAAAAATAGCTATAAAATTAGACATGGCAGACAGAAAAGTAAGAGTGCGTTTCGCCCCAAGTCCAACGGGTGCGTTGCACATTGGTGGTGTTCGCACCGCCCTTTATAATTATTTGTTTGCTCGCCAGCATGGAGGCGAGCTCGTGTTCCGTATCGAGGATACAGACTCTCATCGTTTCGT
>DBLF01000017.1:0-3080 GCA_002297965.1 Candidatus Segatella papionis | reverse complement strand
GTCCTTATCGTCAGAGCGAGCGCAGAGACATCTATAAGAAATATGTACAGCAGCTCCTCGACAATGGCAAGGCTTATATCGCCTTCGATACTCCTGAGGAGTTGGAGGCAAAGCGTGCCGAAATCCAGAACTTCCAGTATGACGCACATACTCGCATGCAGATGCGCAACTCGTTGACACTCCCTAAGGAGGAGGTTGACCAGCTCATCGCCGACGGCAAGCAATATACCGTGCGCTTCAAGATTGAGCCAGGGCAGGAAATCCACGTCAACGATATGATTCGTGGCGACGTGAAGGTGATGAGCGACATCTTGGACGACAAGGTGCTCTACAAGAGCGCCGACGAGCTTCCTACCTATCACTTGGCCAACATCGTGGACGACCACTTGATGGAAATCTCCCATGTGATCCGTGGCGAGGAGTGGTTGCCTAGCGCTCCATTGCATGTACTTCTCTACAAGGCATTCGGATGGGAGGACACTATGCCTCGCTTCGCTCACCTTCCATTGCTCCTCAAGCCAGAGGGCAAGGGCAAGCTCTCTAAGCGCGATGGCGACCGCCTCGGTTTCCCTGTGTTCCCACTGGAGTGGCACGACCCTAAGACTGGCGAGGTTTCTTCGGGCTATCGCGAGAGCGGTTACTTCCCAGAGGCTGTGGTCAACTTCTTGGCTCTCCTCGGCTGGAACCCAGGCACAGAGCAGGAAATTTTTTCCCTTGATGAATTAGTAAAAGCATTCGACATCACTCGTTGCTCCAAGGCTGGTGCCAAGTTCGACTATAAGAAGGGCATCTGGTTCAACCACGAGTACATCCTCAAGAAGAGCGACGACGAGATTGCCAATCTCTTTGCGCCTATCGTTGCCAACAACGGCGTGGAGGAAAGCATGGACCGCGTGAAGCTGGTGGTACACATGATGAAGGATCGTGTGAACTTCGTCTATGAGTTGTGGCCACTGTGCTCCTTCTTCTTCATCCCTCCTACGGAGTATGACGCCAAGACCGTGAAGAAGCGTTGGAAGGAATATTCTGCACAGCAGATGACCGAACTCGCCGAGGTGTTGGAAGGTATCGACGACTTCTCTATCGAGGGTCAGGAGCCTATCGTGATGAAGTGGGTAGAGGACAAGGGCTATAAGCTCGGCGATGTGATGAACGCCTTCCGCCTGACGCTCGTGGGCGAGGGCAAGGGTCCTGGCATGTTCGACATCTCTGCCTTCCTCGGCAAGGAGGAGACCTTGAAGCGTCTTCGCAAGGCAATCGAAGTCTTAGGTTAAGATTCTGTATAATATAAATTCTCTGAGGGAACCTCTGTGGATGCAGCGAGATTTCCCTCAGAGATTTCGTGTTATTTAAGGGGTCGTAACTTATTATGCTAGAAAACTCATAGTTATAGATAACAACCCAATTAAGAGACAATCATGATTTATAATATCGTCATTTATTTCGTGCTTTGGGGCATTGCCGTTGCCAGCCTTTTCAATGAGAAGGTGCGCAAGATGTGGCGTGGCGAGCGTGAGGCTTTCAAGATACTGAAGCAGAAGGTGGATCCTGATGCCAGGTATGTATGGTTTCATGCGGCGTCGCTCGGCGAGTTTGAGCAGGGCAGACCTTTGATGGAGCGCATCCGCAAGGAGCATCCTCAGTATAAGATTTTGCTCACCTTCTATTCTCCTTCGGGGTATGAGGTGCGCAAGAACTACGAGGGAGCCGACATCATCTGCTACATGCCTGTGGATACTCGCTTGAACGCCATCCGATTCCTTCGCTTGGTGCGCCCTGTGATGGCTTTCTTCATCAAGTATGAGTTCTGGAGCAATTTTCTCCATATCTTGAAGCATCGTGGGGTTCCTACTTACAGCGTGAGCAGCATCTTCCGCGAGGACCAGGTGTTCTTCAAGTGGTATGGCAAGAGCTACGCCAATGTGCTGAGATGCTTCACCCGCTTCTTCGTGCAGAACGAGGAGAGCAAGCGTTTGCTCGAAGGCATCGGCATCACAGATGTGGATGTGGTGGGCGATACCCGATTCGACCGTGTGCTCCAAATCAAGGAGGCTGCCAAGCAGTTGCCTATCTGCGAGGCGTTCCGCAAGGGAAGTGCTTCTGCTTCTTCTGCTGAAATCTCTGCTTCTGCCTCTTCTGCCGAGGCTTTGCCAAAGGCAGGTTACAAGGTCTTTGTGGCAGGAAGCTCATGGCCTCCAGACGAGGAAATCTTTATCCGATTCTTCAATGAGCACAAGGACTGGCGATTGCTGATAGCTCCGCACGTCATCGCCGAGGAACACTTGAAACTCATTCTTTCCTTGATCAAGGGCAAGAAGGTGGTGCGCTATACGCAGACTACCCCCGAGGAGGCGGCTGGGGCTGATGTCCTGATTATCGACTGCTTCGGCTTGCTGAGCAGTATGTACAACTATGGCGATGTAGCCTATGTGGGCGGCGGCTTCGGTGTTGGCATCCACAATACCTTGGAGGCGGCGGTATGGAACATGCCTGTCATCTTCGGTCCTAACAACAAGAAGTTCCAGGAGGCTCAGGGCTTGTTGAAGTCGGGCGGCGGATTCGAGATTCACAACTTCGAGGAGTTCGAGGGCTTGATGAGCTCGATGATGAACGATGAGGCTTTCTTGAAGTCTTCGGGCGTTAAGGCTGGGGCATTCGTGGCGAGTCTGTCGGGTGCTACTGATAAGGTTCTTTCTAAGGTTCAGCTTTAGTCGAGATTCTCTTTTTCTCAAAGGGATATATAGTGTTCTCAAAGGGGTTTCTCTTTTCTCAAAGAGATAATATATAGCTTTCACAAGCGGTATCTTTGTATTTTCGGGTGCAAAGATACTGCTTTTTTTATTGCTTACAAAATGAAAGTGGGGGAGATAATCGAGTTTTCGCTCTTGTGAAGTGTGAAAATAAGTAAAACACAGTTTTCCCTTCCATAACTCTATGGTTTATAGGATGAAAGGCTATGACTAAGACTTGGCTTTTCTTGACAGAAGATGGTATGAGCGATAACAATAACAGTAATAACAGTTTTTTTCTAAGGGGGTATTTCCTCTTTATTCAAATGTATATAATATATTAATATATAT
>DBLF01000103.1 GCA_002297965.1 Candidatus Segatella papionis | reverse complement strand
CTGCTCTTCTCAGTAAACTCTGAGCCGTCTCCTTCACCATAAATCTCACCAGACGAAATGTAAACCATGCGTTTCATACCATAATCCAAACCATATTCCAGCAGATTAGAAACTCCATTGATGTTCGCCTTCATTACCTCCACAGGTTTCTGCCGAAAGAAATTAGGGCTTGCATTGCTAGCTGCATCAATGATATAATCGGGATGCTGCAACTGCTCGTAGGCATTGCCGAAAGCCTCGCCCAACAAGTTGTCACGCATCGGAAGAGTAACATCTATCTCTGCGAAAGCGAAACCTTCCATCTCCCAATAAGCAGCAAACTTCCGCTTGGCTCGCTCACGATTGCGCCCCGAAGCCACTACCTGATAGCACCGCTGAGGATTTTGCATCAATACATCAATGATACAACTTCCTATCAAGCCCGTAGCACCAATCACCAAGATTGTCCTGTCACGAAGTCGCCCTAAGTCTAAGCCTTGAGCATAAAGACGAGCTATATCTTTCTGATAAGGGGATAAATCTAACATAATTCTAACTATCTACTAACATTTTGTGGAATTACAATAAACTTCAAATAGAAGCTGAACTTATTTCACGGCAAAGGCATTACGTGGTTACAAAAATTACCCTGTTACAAGAGCATTACTTTAGCCAAGACTCTGGCTGAACCTTCATCAGAGCCTTCAGAATCTCCAAGTCCTCTACAGTGGTAATCTTGATATTTTTTTCAGAACCAGGTACAATATGCATCTGTCTGCCTCCCAATTCCGCCATCAACGTGCATGAAGCCACAGAGTTGGTAATGCCTTTCGACTTAGCTTCCTCATGAGCAGCAATCAGGTTGCCCAAACGGAATGTCTGAGGAGTCTGTGTACGAATCAGTTCATCACGAGGAATACTCGTGGTAGAAGTAAAGCCATCCTCACTCTCCAAAATCGCTTCGCGGCACTTGATGCCCGTAATGGCGTAGCCATACTTCTGACAAATCGCAATGTTGGAAGAGATGATGTCTTGAGATAGCAACGGACGCACGGCATCATGCACCAACACCAAGTCATCCTCATTACACCCTGCTTCTTTCAAGCCATAAATGCCATTATGGATTGACTCCTGGCCATTACTGCCGCCTGGGAATATCCATTTCAACTTCGTAATGTTAAACTGATTGGCATACGACTGCAAAACCGTTTCCCAACCAGCCAGGCAAACGACAGCAATGCCTTGAATATCGGGATGCTTCTGAAAAGCCATCATCGTATGGATAATGATAGGACAATTATCTACGTGCATAAACTGCTTAGGGATGTCTTGTCCCATACGATTGCCAGAACCTCCGGCTATGATAAGTGCATAGTTCATATATTCTATCTTTAAATTGTTTCTGGATAAGATGAGAGGGAGAGGGTAAATTCTAGAGACTTTAACTTTCTATCACTCCTGACTTCTGAATGATTCTCGCAGGATTGCCCACCACTGTTGCCCCATCAGGCACATCTTGGAAGACTACGGCTCCAGCACCAATCGTCACATGGTTGCCGATGCGGATGCCCCCAAAGACCGTTGCTCCCGTATAAATCCTCACGTCATTCCCGATGGTTGGGCGACCTCCCTTTCCATTGCCAAGCGTCACCATCTGCAAGCAGTAAAAGTCATCGCCTATGGATTCCGCATTGAGATAAGTGGCGTAACTATGCTCGAAATGGGCACCCTTGCCGATATGCGGACACCAGATGGTCATCGTACGCTCAGGCGGAAGTAACCAAGAGATGAACACCGAGCGATACTCTCCCATCCGATAATAAAAGAGATTGCGAAAACTCCGTTCCCTTGTGCAAGCCTTGACGAAGTTGAGAACCGTTGGCTTTTGGTCCTGCACCTTGAGCAAATCGGCATCTATCTCCTTCTTATGAAGCAGATACAGGGCTATGTGCGGAAGCATCCTCACCGCCGAAGCCGACAATATGATGGTCTGAGCTATTGGATTCATACTGCAAAGATACAACAAAATATAGAAACCATCGTGTTTTTCACAGAAATTAGCACACAAAGAAAAACGCCAGTCTCCCGACTGACGTTTTCTAAATCATAAAAATATCACTGACCAGGCTGATGAATACGCCTGAATCATTTTTATCCCATTAAATTAAAAAACCAAAGTTATTTTTACAATTATCTAAACATGAATATGAAAGTTCTATCTTCTGTTGCCTACCATGGGCTTAACAAGCTCAATTAGGCATAATGAATATGAGACGGTGTGCCCAAGACCAACTCGAAAGACTTCAAGCCCAGATGACACTCATCCGTGCAATCGGCTCCCAAAGCATGCAAGTGGTGAGCTTCTTCGTTATTGTTGGCTGTTACACAAATCAAATAGTGAGCACCCAATTCCTTGCGTACCTCTGCCACATTTTGATTGTCATTCAAAAGTACACCATTAGCCTTTACCTGTTTCGTCAGTTCCACGTTGTCCTCTATTATAAGGTATGCATGAAACTCATCACACAAGCCTTTGATAGATTTTACCACAGGTACGAAATCCTCGTCGGAAGTTTCATCAATGCTGAGTTTTATCCATTGGCAACCGTTCATAAGGGCGAGCTTTACGTTCTCCATATAGTTACCTTCAGCTGTAGTATAAATTGAATGTCTCATACGCAGTCTATATTTAAT
>DBLF01000013.1:25909-26547 GCA_002297965.1 Candidatus Segatella papionis | reverse complement strand
GTGTTGTGTCCGCGATAATTATTGCGCATCTGCTTCTCTTCCAAGAGGTACAGCTTGTCGTAGCCCATGTTTGCCTCGTTGCTGAGTAGGGTCGGGAGGTCGCTGTGGCGGAAGTCGGATGGCATGTTGTTGTCAGAAACATTCCAGTTGTAGATGAAGTTGCGAGTCTGGTACTGGCGAGAGCGATATTCCCCATAGGCACCCACTTGCAAGTCTGGCTCGAAGTTGCCAAACTTGAAGTGATGCTTGTCATTGATTCCAAGAGAGAGAATGTGCTCGTCGAGTTGAGTCCACTCGCGGGATATGTCGTTGCCGGTGCTCAGGGCGTAAATGCCCGATTCGAGAGCATCGTCGATGAGGTATCTACGACGGTCAGGCAAATGACGGTTGGCATACGCATACCCGATGCTCCAATCAAGGGCGTCGCTAGTGAAGGTGTGCTTGCCGGTAAGCTGACCGTTATATGTAGTTCGACTGCGGTAGTAATACTCTGCGCTTCGCTCCAGGTTCGACTGTGCGCTCACGCCATCTCGCCAGGTGTATCGGCTGGTGGCCAACTGGTTGAAGATGTTCTTGAGCTGATACTTGTGGTTGCCGTCCTTCGAGAGGAAGGTGAAGTTGAGCATCGCTCCGAGTCT
>DBLF01000013.1:1462-25817 GCA_002297965.1 Candidatus Segatella papionis | reverse complement strand
GTGCGGTATTCGTTGGTGTAGTTGAGGGCGGCGAGCATGCCGAGCGTTCTTCCGCCGAGCATCCAACGATGGTTGAGGCTGGCGGCAAGTTTCAAGTCTCCCCAAGGTTTCTTGTTCTTTACGTTCCAGTCGTTGTTCAGATGGTTGCCGAGGAGAGAGGTGGCGTAGTCGCCCACTGGGTTGCCGTTGGCATCGAGCTGAGGCTTTAGGGAGGCGTTGATTCCTCCGTTGAGGCTTCTCAGTCCGTTGTCGAATCCGAGGAAGTCTGTTCCCGAACCTTTCGAGTAAGAGAAGTCCTTGAAGGCGGATGCCGTGTTCCAGTTTCCACCGACAGATAAGGTGAAGTTGTTCTCCGCAGGAATCTCCTTTGTGTTCACGATGATGAAACCGCCCGAGTAGTCGGCAGGATATTCAGCCGATGGCGACTTCACGATGGTGAGGTTGTCGATTTGCGAGCTTGGGATGATGTCGAAGGAGAAAGCCCTCGAATCGGCTTCCGAGCTTGGTACGGCTCCACCGTTCACCCAAACATTGTTGTATCGCTGCGACAGACCTCTTACCATCACGAACTTGTCGTCGATGAGGCTCACACCTGGCACACGGCGGATGACCTCACCTGCGTTCGTATCCTGTGTACGAGCTATTTCTTGTGCCGAAACATTGCTCACGATGACGGGACTGTTCTTGGCGACCTGTATCATTGCCGCATCCGTATTACGCCTTTCCACAGCGGTAACGGTCACCTCCTTCAGTTGCTGTTCATCAGGCAGCAAAGCGATGGTCAACGTCTCATTCTTCGAAGCATCTTTCTTCTCAGAATTCTTCGAGGAATCATCCTTCGAAGAAATCACAAGCGTTCCATCATTCCTCATTGTTCCCTTCACTTGAACCCCGTCAATTCTTTGAGTCTTATATCCTACATACTTGATGTATAAGGTATATTTTCCATTCTTCAATCCATTGAGCGTAAAGTTGCCATCTATATCGGTCACCGCCTTCACGTTGGTTCCCTCCACAGAGACGACCGCTCCGATGAGTGTCTCTTTCGAGTTCTTGTCGATGACGACACCCTTGAGTTGCTGAGCCCAAGCCGTAGTTGGCATTTGGCTCATCATCAGCAGCACAGAAGCTGCAATTAATCCCCTTTTTGTTTTCATCTTTAATCATGCATTCGTATTATACATCTTATTACATCCATCGTCAGGAGAGGTAAGTAGGATTACCTTCCTGATTTCGGTTGCAAAGGTACGGTGGTTTTGTTACAGGGCGGTTGCGATAAAGTTGAAAGGTATTGACGAAGTTGCGACAAAGGTGTTACTGAATGCGGATGGAACAAACAAGGGCTTTTCCCGAAAGGCTGACAGTCACCACGATAGGTTAAAAAGTTCAATATTTTAATGCGTAATGAATTGAGTTTCAAATAAAAGTTGTACATTTGCAGAAAAATAGCAGACTATGGCAAGAAAATTATATCCTTTGGGCATTCAGACCTTCGAGCGAATCATCAAGGAAGATAAGCTCTATATCGACAAGACGGAATACATCTACCATATGGCTCACACCAATGGCACGTATTTCTTCTTGGGGCGACCACGCCGTTTCGGCAAGTCGCTCCTCGTAACCACTATGCAAAGTTACTTTGAGGGCAAGAAGGACCTCTTCAAGGGACTTGCCATCGAAAACCTGGAGAAGGAATGGACGGAATATCCTGTGCTTCACTTCGACCTGAGCGGTGGAAAGCACATGGAGAAGGAACAGTTGGACGAGTACCTGAGTTATCGTTTGCAAGAAGAAGAAAAAAAATGGGGGATTACAGAACCTGCCAAAGGCGCAAACAATCGCTTGATAGACCTCATCAATATCGCCTATGAGAAGAGTGGCAAGCAGGTGGTGGTGCTCATCGACGAATACGATGCGCCTATGCTCGATGTAGTGCATGAGAAAGAGCAATTGGATGTGCTTCGCAATACGATGCGAAATTTCTATAGCCCATTGAAATATAGCGAGGCAAAGCTTCGCTTCGTCTTCCTCACGGGTATCACCAAGTTCTCGCAGGTAAGCATCTTTAGTGAGCTCAATAACATCACCAATATATCGATGGATGATGAATATGCGGGAATCTGTGGTGTTACCAAGGAGGAACTCTTGTCTCAGATGTCGGAAGACATTGATATGCTTGCAGAGGCACAAGGTCTGAGCCGTGAGGGTACAATCACCAAGTTGAAAGAGCATTATGATGGTTATCATTTCTCTAAAAAATCTCCTGATGTATTCAACCCATATAGCTTGTTCAATAGTTTCTCTAAGAAAGAATTCGGCAAGTATTGGTTTAGTTCGGGCACGCCGACCTATCTCATCAACATGCTTAATAAGTTTAATGTCTTGCCAGCCAATATCGCTCCTATCGAGGCTCTTGCCTCGGCTTTCGATGCGCCTACGGAGAAGATGAAGACAATCACGCCTCTCTTGTATCAGAGCGGTTATGTCACCATTAAGGATTACGACCCGGACATCGAACTCTATACCCTCGACATCCCGAACAAGGAGATTCGTGTGGGGCTCTTCGAGAATCTCCTCCCCAACTATGTGGATGGCATCTATGCCGAGCGTGGTGGAGTGGCGATAGCCCGAATGTCGGGACTCATCCGCCGCAAGGATATGGATGGAGCATTGCATCTGTTGCAGGATTACCTTGGCACGGTGCCTTATTGCAACGTTACGAACTACGAGGGGCATTACCAGCAGATGCTTTATATCATCTTTACCCTTCTCACCGCCTTCGTGGTGGATGTGGAGGTGCATACGCCGAAGGGTAGGGTGGATATGGTGTTGCAGACCAAGACCGACCTTTACCTGGTGGAACTGAAGCTGAACAAGAGTGCGCAGGTGGCGATGAACCAAATCAATCTCCGACAGTACCACAAGCGTTTCGCCCTCAGTGGCTTGCCTATTACCAAGGTGGGCATCAACTTCGATTCCACCACGGGCAATATCGAAGACTGGGTGATAGAATAAGGATGTCACGGCATATAACCACGACTCAGAAGTTATACCTCATGTCATTATTCTTTGAATCTAACACATCAAAACTAAAGAAAGTTTCCTTCTGAAAAGGAAATAATAACGCAAAAGTTTCCTTTTTAGAAGGAAACTTTGTACCTTTGTATTCGTTTATGAAATCTTCGTTGCGTAAAAAATATAATAGATACATATGAAAGAAAAAATCGTATTGATGCTGGCTTTGATGCTTCTGCCTTTATCGCTCTTTGCCAAGCAGGAAGTGATAGACAAGGCTTACATGAAGTGCTCCTATTACTATAAGTGGGAGTTTGATACCTTGAAACATGAGGATGCACCTCGTGAGGACTTGCTTTATCTCCAGATAGGTCACCAAATATCCAAGTGCTTCAGCTATTACACCTACCAGTGTGATTCTCTTCTTAGTACACCTAACGGCGAGAAGGAGTGGACTCAACTCTTACATTCTGCCATCAAGGGCGGATTCAAGGGTGGAGACTTGCGTCAGGCGTTCCCTCATAAGCGTATGAACACCGTGGTCTATAAGAACTATCCTGCCGGAAAAGTGACGGTCACAGACTATATGATGCGCCAAAATTATGTCTATGAGGATGACTTGAATCCGCAGGACTGGAATATCGAGGATAGTACCAAGACCGTCTTGGGTCATGAATGCCAGAAGGCAACCTGCAATTTCCGTGGTCGTCATTGGACGGCATGGTTTGCTTCGGATGTGCCTGTCAGCGATGGACCTTGGAAACTCTGTGGATTACCTGGGCTGCTCATGGAGGCATACGATGATGGCAACCAGCAATATTTTTGCATCAATGGTTTGCAGCAAGTAACGGATGAGCCGATAGAATATGGTATCATTGACAAAGACTTCAAGAAACTCCAGAAGATAACTCGTAAGGATTTCAATAAGTCTCTTATCCAGTATAACAGAAATCAAAGTTCTATTGTGGAGGCGCAAACGGGCATAGACTTAGGTGCATCTACGAATTGCCATTACGACCTGTTGGAGAGGGATTACTAACAGGAAGTTCTAACTATCAATAAATTCCGGTCATGAATAATTTGCGACTTCTGTTTCTAGTATTTTGTCTATTGGGAGTAATGCCCATTAAGGCTCAGAAAACTATAGACCAAGCTTATTGGAAATGCCAATACGACTATCTGTTTGAAGATGATACCTTGTCGCATCATCTTGACAAGGATAGGCTTGTATTGCTGATAGGCAAGAAAGTGTCTAAATGCTACAGCTATTATAGTATGCGGGTGGATTCCATCTTTGCTTCGCCTAACCGTGATGAGATACTTCGCCAGCAAATCAATGCTGCCATCAATAGCAAGGTGGAGTGGCCTCATAAGAAGATGAAGGCGTACATCTACAAGAACTATCCCGAAGGCAAGATGACTGTAACCGATGGCGTCTTGCTGCAAGATTACATATATCAAGATTCCTTGAATGCACAAGATTGGAACATTGAGGATAGTACCACAACCGTCTTGGGACATGAGTGCCAAAAGGCAACTTGCTGTTTTCGTGGGCATCGGTGGACGGCATGGTTCGCCATGGATATTCCTGTGAGTGATGGTCCTTGGAAATTGGGAGGCTTGCCTGGCTTGGTAATGGAAGCGAATAGTGAGCGAAACCAACATGTTTTCAAGATGGTGGGAATTGAGAATGTTTCGCAAGAGCCGATTGTGTTTAGTAAAACATACGTGGGCACGCAGCATTTCGAGAAGACCACTTTCGATAAGTTCTTGAAAGAGCAATACAATTTTCTCTTTAGCGATAGTTTTTCACAGGTGCAGTTGGAAACAGGTATAGACTTGTCAAATCCGACGGATGGCAAAGGTACCAACAAGCGAAAGGGCTGGAAGTATAAGCCTTTGGAGGTCATGTAATAAAATAGAAGTAATGTGATATTTTATAATAGATGAGACGATATAATGATAAATTCCTCTTTTGGGGAATGATAATGATATTTTTATCTTTGGGCGTACAACAAGTTGTTGCGCAACAAACTACCCAAGTACTGCAATCTCCTCAAGCTCAGCAGACCTCTTCTTCGTCTGTCGTTTTGTCGGGCAAGGTGGTGGATGCCTATTCGGGTAAGGCTTTGTCGGGTGTCATGGTGACGATTCGACCTGTTGGAAGCAGCAAAATCCTGAAGTTTGCCAAGACGCAAGCCGATGGCAGTTATCATTTGGCGCTCCATGCTACGGCAGATGGCAAGGGGATGAGCTTGGATGGAAAAAGTGCATTGCCAGACGGACAATACTTGCTCCATTTCTCGATGATGGGCTACGCTACAAAGACTTTGCCTCTGTCGAAAGATACCACGAAATATGATGTCTTGATGACCGAGCAAGCCACCAAGTTGAAGGATGTGGTGGTGAAAGCTCCTAGCATCCGACAGCGAGGAGACACCATCTCGTATAATGTGGCTAGCTTTGCCGATGCCAACGACAAGAGTCTTGCCGATGTCTTGAAGAAGATGCCAGGCATGGAGGTGTCTGACAATGGAGAAATCAAGTATAATGGCAAGGCAATCAATAAGTTTTATATCGAGGGGCATGATATGCTCGGAGGTAGGTATTCCATCGCCACCAACAATATCCACCAGAAGGATGTCGGGACGGTGGAGGTGATGACTAACCATCAGCCCATCAAGGCCTTGGAGGATATGTCGTTCTCAGAAGACCCTGCCATCAACATCAAGTTGAAGGAGTCGGCGAAGAGCCGATTGGTGGGTACCGTCAAGATGGGTGGCGGAATCAACCAAGACAATGACAAAGCCCAGCTCGATGTTTGGAATGGCGAGATGGCTCTGATGCGCTTTGCCAAGAAGACACAATCGCTCAATACCTTCAAGAGTAATAATATCGGTATGGATGTAACTCGTGAGGGAAATCTCCTCTTCTCGGATGGGGGCGGTGGCGTGATGGGAAATAACTATTCCTTGAAGGACTATGTGGATGTAACTCCCGATAGACTGACGGATATTTCCGACAGTCGTGTCCGCAAGAACCAGACGCATGCCTTGACCACCAACAATCTTTGGGCTTTGGGCAAGAACACCGACTTGGCTGCGCAAGTAGTCTATACCCATGACCGCTTGTTGTCGTCGTCTCAAAGCAATACGCAGTATTTTCTCAATGATTCCACGATCGTAAACGAAGAGAACGAGCAAGCCAAGCAGAAGCAAAACAAGTTGAATGCCAATCTTACACTGACTTCGAATGGCGAGAAATCGTATCTCACCAATAGCCTTTCCACCGATTTGGCGTGGAACGACATCACGATGAACATCGCTGGCACCTATCCAAACTTTCAACAAGCCAAGATGCCGAAGTACAAGGTGGCTGACCGTTTCGAACTGTTGCAGAGGAGTGGCAAGCGAGCTTATACCTTCAGCACTTACAATGCCTATATGGTGAACCCGCACTCCCTGTCGGTAGCTCGCAGTCAGTCGGAGGCTTGTCAGAGTGTTCGCTCGGCAGCATTCTTTAGCCATACGAACACTTCGCTCGGTTTCTTTCTCAAACCTTTCACCGTGACGATGAAAGTGGGGCTTCAAGTGTTGACTCGCACGATGAAGAGCCATCTGGAGGGGATTGATATGGAGGAGGAAGTGGCTCCCATGCAAAATCATGTGCGCATGACTTACGTTCGAGCCTATGCCTCTCCTGAAGCCGAGCTTAATCAGGGAGGTTGGCACATTCGTTTCGTGATGCCTGTCGCTTATACCTCTTATTATTATAAGGAGCAGAATGCCTATAAGCCACAGGTTTGCCCTCAACTGAACGTGAGTTATTATCTCTCCACTCGCTTACAAGCCACACTCTCGGGTGGCATTTCACAACGAGAAATCAATGAGCAGAACTTCTACCAAGGGCTTATCTTGCGTGATTATCGCAATCTCTATACGGGATTCGTGGATTATACCGCCGACAAGAACAAGAACGTTTCTTTTAGTTTGAATTACAAGCGTCCGTTGATGACCCTCTTTGCCAACGCATACGTCCGTAAGTCTTGGGCAGACAGTCACCTCACTACGGCTCGTGACTTTGTGGGCGATTACATCATCAACTCCTACTATGCCGACAAGAGTAAGTCGGAGAACTTGATGGCTGGGGCTAAGGTGAGCAAGGGACTTGGGTTCATGCACGGCTTGGTAAGCCTTGGCTTGGATTATCTGAAGTTTGACGGCACTCTGCGCCAGAATGAATCCCTGTCTGCTTATTCGTCTGAGAATTATATGTTGTCAGCCAAGTGGAGCGGAAGACCTGTGGATTGGTTCAACTTCACTTATGAATTGAGTTGGAACAAGGATGTGATGACCTTGAAAGGTCTCTCCTTGAATTCATCGTCCACCAGTCTTGCCCAGCATCTCACCTGCAATTTCCAACCTCTCAAGTCCTGGTTCATCAAGTTGCAAGGCGAACATTACAGCAACCAGGTGTCCGACCATCAGCATAAGAACCTCTACTTGGCGGATGCCTCGACGAGCTATAGTCTCAAGGGTGGGGTAGAGTTGAGCCTCTCCGCTCTCAATCTCTTCAATCATCGCACGTATGGTTACACCATCTATTCGGGGCTTACTCGCATGAGCAAGGAATACCAGTTGCGGGGAAGAACCGTCTTGGCAAGTGTCTTCTTCCATTTCTAAACGATATAAAATTGATATGTTTTGGTGGAATATAAGCACTTTCTGTAAAATGACAACGTTTTCATAGAAATATAATAAGGTAAAGGGGTGGTTATTGCTTTTCTTTTTGTAACTTTGCACGCGATTATGGTTTGCAAAGTGCAAGCTATCGGCAAAAATGGAAGATAAATATTTAATAATAAATAAAAAGTAATGGCTACACTTACAATTTCTATTATTGTCGTTTTCGTGCTCGGCTATGCGCTCATAGCCACCGAAAGCTTGACGAAAGTTAACAAGGCGGCGATTGCCCTCTTGATGTTGGTAGGCTGCTGGACCCTCTACATGGTCGATCCTATGCAGTACCTACAGTTGATGCACCCTGACTATACCGGCGGTGCGGCTGGTATGGTGGAGAAGGTGACCTCCATCATCCAGGAGCATTTGGGCGATACCGCCACCACGCTCTTCTTCCTGATGGGAGCGATGACCATCGTGGAAATCGTTGACCAGAATGGTGGCTTCAACTGGGTTCGCAAGGTGATGAAGACCCATTCCAAGCGTGCGCTCCTCTGGCGTATCGCCTTCCTCACCTTCCTCCTCTCCGCCATCCTCGACAACTTGACCACCAGTATCGTGATGATCATGATTCTGCGCAAGCTCGTCACCGACCACAAGGACCGCATGGTTTATGCCTCGCTCGTGATTATTGCTGCCAACTCGGGTGGTGCCTTCTCCCCAATCGGCGACGTGACCACCATCATGCTTTGGAACAAGGGCTTGATTACAGCCGCAGGCGTCATCGCCGAAATCCTCATCCCAAGTATCATCTCCATGGTGATTCCTGCCCTCATCCTTCAGACCATGTTGAAGGGCGAGCTTGTGATGCCTGAGGTGGCTGCTGGCAAGGAAGCATCGGTTAGCGATTTTACCGAGGGTCAGCGCAAGGCAGTGTTCTGGCTCGGTGTGGGCGGTTTGATCTTCGTGCCTATCTTCAAGAGTATCACCCACTTGCCACCATTCGTAGGCATCCTCTTGGTGTTGGGTGTGCTTTGGACGGCAACCGAGGTGTTCTATCGTGGCTTGCATCGTGGAGCCGATGCCGAGGGAACCCAGAAGCGAGTAACCAAGTTGCTCTCCCGTGTGGATATGAGCACCATCCTCTTCTTCCTCGGTATCTTGATGGCTGTGTCTTGCTTGGCTGAGGTAGGCGTATTGCAGGCTCTTGGTAAGGGCTTGAACGAGGTCTTCAATGGCAACCACTACCTCGTGACAGGTATCATTGGTGTACTTTCTAGTATTGTGGATAACGTGCCTTTGGTGGCAGGATGTATGGGTATGTATCCTGTGGCACCTACAGGCGATATGGCTGTGGATGGCATCTTCTGGCAGCTGTTGGCTTACTGTGCCGGTGTCGGTGGTTCGATGCTGATTATCGGTAGTGCCGCCGGTGTCGTTGTGATGGGCTTGGAGAAGATTACCTTCGGCTGGTACATGAAGCACATCTCTTGGATTGCTTTCGTGGGCTATCTCGCAGGTATCGTTTGCTACTGGTTCATCCGCACCTTCCTGTATGCGATTTAATGTACCATCCTGTATTCGAAATAAACTTCCTGTATGCGATGTATATATAGATTGGCTCTGTCATCTAAAGTGCTAACACGCATACAGAAAGTATTCTATCCTAGAGATATTTTCCGTTGCACGACGTGAAACGTACATCTCACGACGTGAAATGCGCATCCCACGTCGTGAAACGGACATCCCACGACGTGAAATGGCGGTTTCACGACGTGCAACGGAAAAAACTACTTGGCTAATATTTTTATTTTCTTTGTTTTCTTCATTCATATTCCCTCACGGTTTGAATGTGATAGTGGTATTTTAGTCAATGTTGCCCCACAGGCGTAAAATGTTAATTTAGTAATGTTTAACGAAATGGGGGGGGTAATGCCAAAAAAAGTTGTTATATTTGCATTCTCATAAGACATTGAGTAGAAATTATTGGTTCAAATAATAAATAGTAAAATGAAGAAAACTTTACTCTTGTTTTCCCTGCTTCTTGCCATTTGTGCATCGGCATGGGCTGGTAACGATGGGATAACCATTATGTTGCGCAGTGGACAGAAGGTGAGTTTCACTTTCAACGAAAAGCCAGTCTTGTCGGTTTCGGACACATCCTTGTCCCTATCGGCTTCGGGCGTTCCTCAAGTAAGTTATCCTTATGCCGATGTGCGGTGCATCCTGTTTGACGAGGCTGACGTCCCTTCGGCGATTGCCGCCGTGCCTGTCTCCGAGAAGCCGAATGTGAAGTTCTGTTTTTCATCCACCTTTCTTACTGCCACAGGGCTTGTGGCAAATGAGCGGGTTCATGTATATAGTGCGGAAGGCAGACTTCTGTTAAGGCTAAAGGCGCAGCCAGACGGATGTTTGCAACTTCCCATGGCTAGCTTTCGCCAAGGCATTAACATCGTTCGCGCTACCCAGAGTGGTATCAGTTACAAACTATATAAAAGATAATTGGTTATGAAAAAAATATTTACTCTTTTCTTCTCGCTGCTTTTCGCAGTCATTTTCACTCCGGCTTTTGCTCAACAGAATGTTTACGTTTGGGGATCAGATGGCAATATCTCTGTCTTTTCTTCTTCCGAAGTAGATAGCATTTCCTTTTCTGCCAATCCTGATTTGTTTAATATCACCACAAGTGCAGCCGGTTCTGTAACTGATAATACCTTCAAGGTCTGGGTGGAATACACCCTCAATGATGGAAAGAAGTTGAAGTCTGGGTCTCCGGAAATAGGTGTTTGTTATTCTGATGAAAATCAGCAGCCGACCTATCAGGATAGTCGAGCGACTGGCAGCAAGAAGAACGATTCTATTAGTGTGCAAGGTCTTGATCCGGGTACCAATTATTATTATCGTGCGTATGTAAAACTTTATAATGATATATTTTATGGTGAGGTGAATTCTGTGACAACCCAAGGAACTGCGCCAAAATATGTAATCATAAACGGACATAAGTTCATAGACCTAGGTTTGGAAAGTGGCTTGCTGTGGGCGAAAAATAATATCGGTGCAAGTACCCCTTACGAAGATGGTGATTATTTCGCTTGGGGAGAGACAGAGCCTAAGACCTCTTATCGTTGGGATAATTATAAATGGACCGCAGATTGTAAAAAATATAATGATGAAGATGGTAAGACCATACTTGATTCAGAAGACGATGTGGCAACAGTGAAATGGGGAAAGAAGTGCCGAATACCATCGCAGCAAGATTTTAAAGATCTTGATGCCCAATGTACATGGGTATGGAAAAAGAAATATAATGGCACATGTGGTTATTTGGTAACAGGTCCTAACGGAAGTACTTTGTTTTTTCCAGCTTCGGGGTATAAAATTGAAGATAAGCTTGACGGACAAGAGCATGGACACTATTGGTCGAGTAATCGCAAGAAAAAAAATATTCAAGATGCCTATCGTCTTTACTTTTATATAGGTGATGTACATGAAGCAACTGGAACGAAAAATCGTTACTGGGGAATGCCTATTCGACCAGTCGCAGAAAATAAATAGCCTACATAGAAAAACGTTGACTTTGAACCGATAAGAAAGGTGTGCGCCGCAAGGTGCTCTTCACCTTAAACAAGAAAAAGAGCGTGATTGTCGGAATCATTCGACAGCCACGCTCTTTCTTTATATAGGATTTTGCTTTCTTGCTTTATAAGATAAGCTTCTTACTTTATAAGATAAGTTTCTTACTTTATAAGATAAGTTTCTTACTCTATAAAGTTAATTATCTTGTTTGAAACAAGAAGATTACTTCTTCTCCGTCTCTTTCATCATTTCCTCCACGGCCTTGATGAGCTGGGTGTCGTGACCGGTGATGTAATCCTCTGGCGAGTTATACACTTCGATGTCGGGATTGAGCTGGGTGTTCTCGCCGAAGGTGCCTCGCATGTCTCGGCAACCTACCTGCGGAATGCCGAATACCAACGAGCGGTCCATCAATGTTTCCCACCATACGGCGGTCATCGTACCTGCCACTGGCGCACCGATGAGCTTGCCGATGCCCAACTCTTTATAGACCCAAGGGAAACCATGACCGTTGCTGTAGTCGTCCTCGCAGATTAAGACGCAGGATGGCTTGGTCCACTTGTTGAATGGGTCTTTGCCCACCACCTTGCCGTGAGGCACAAACTCCTGGTACTGTTTGCCGCTGAGCAGGGTGCAGAGGTCATCATGCAACCAACCGCCACCGTTGTGACGCTCATCCACCACCACGGCATCCTTGTTGCGGTTCTTGTCTGATAACAGTTCGCTATACACCGTGCGGAAGCTCTCGCTGTTCATCGCCTTGACATGTACGTAGGCAATTCTACCATGCGAAACACTATCCACGATGGCACGGTTTCTATCCACCCAACGCTTATAGAGCAACTCCTGTTGGTCGCCCTGTGAGATACCCTTGATGGTGAGGTCGAAGCTCTTGCCCTTGGTGCTCTTGATGGTGAGGCGGATGTTCTTGCCCACCTTGCCATCGAGCAGGGCGTTGTAGTCTTGACCTGCCTTAATAGCCTCGCCGTCAATCTTCTCAATGATGCAACCAGCAGTTACATCGTTCTTCTTCACGGCGAAAGGACCACGCTTGATAATCTCCTGAATCTTCAGTCCGTCGCCTTCATAGTTAGGGTCGAGGAACACACCGAGGGCTGCGGTGGAGAGGTTGGCTCCCGATGGGTAGTAACGGCAACCGGTATGGCTGGCGTTCAACTCGCCCAGCATCTCGCTCAGCATCTCGGAGAAATCGAAGTTGTTGTTAATGTAAGGCAAGAACTTCTCATATACCTTGCGATAACCTTCCCAATCTACCCCCTGCAACTTAGGGTCGTAGAACTTATCCTTCACTTGTCGCCAAATATGGTCGAAGAGATACTGGCGCTCTTCGGCTGGCTTGTAATTGAAGTTCGCCTCGAAGTCGATGTTCTTGGTCTGTTTGCTGCCCAAGTCTATCTTCTTGATGTTGCTACCATTGCAGAGGAAGAGATTCTTTACTTCCTTGTCGGCAACGAAGCCACCGCCTCCGATGTTCTTCATCATCAGCGTGGTGCTGCCTTCCTTCAGGTCGTGGCACCAGAGGTCGTAACCGCCCTCGAAGGCTGCCTGGTAATAAATCTTCTCACCTTTTGAATCGAGGATAGCATCGCCCATGCGGGAAGAGTTGACGGTGAGTCGAACGATGCGATCTCGGCAGTTGTCGATGTCGAGTTCGAGCGGCTTCACTTTCTCCACCTCTATCTTGCCAGTCTTTTCCTCTTTCTTTTTCTGGTCTTCCTTCTTCTTTTCCTCCTTTTCGTCGGCCTTCTTCTCCTTCTCGTCCTTGTTGGCGTCGGCTAACTCCAGTTCCTCCTTCGACATACGGAAACGGTCGTAGGCATCGAGGTCGAAGAACATAAGGTAGGCATCGTCCTCGGCACCCCAGGAACCATGGCTGCGATAACCGGCACGGTCGCTCTCGAAGAGCATCGCCTTGCCACCGAGCACCCACTTGCCGTTGCCATCGCTGTAACCGCTGTCGGTGAGATTGTGAACCTCCTTGCCGTCAGCCTTGACGAGAGCGATGTCGGTGTTGTTCCATCCGCCGTTGCCGATATAGCTGGTGAGGAGCCACTTGCTGTCTGGACTCCACTCAAACCAGATGTCGCCATCGGAGTAAGAGTAGTTGTACTTGCCGTCGAGCACGGTGCGCACCTCCTTCGACTTCAGGTTGATGATGCGCAGGGTGGCACGGTCTTCGTAGAATGCCACCTCCTTGCCATCGGGACTGTAGGCAGGATATTGCGAGGTGAGATTGGACTTGGTGAGCTGTTCCTCCTCGATGTCGGTGGAATAAGTAAAGTTCTTCTCCTTCTCGTTCTTGATTTTCGACTGGAAAATCTGCCATACGCCATTGCGCTCGGAGGCATAGACGAGACTTCTGCCGTCTGGGGCGAAACTCAGGTTGCGCTCCTGCTGAGGCGTGTCGGTGATGCGCTTGGTGGTCTTGTATTCGGAAGAAGTGACATATACGTCGCCGTGCATGATGAAGGCTACCTCCTTGCTGTCAGGCGAGAGGGCAATCTCTGTGGCTCCCCAAGAGCGGACTTGACGGATGAGGCTAGGCTCATCGTTGTCGGTGGTGATGGAGATGTAGACCTTCTGAGGCTGTGCGCCCTCCTTGACAGTATAGATTTCTCCATCGTAGCCATAGCAGAGCAAGCCATCCTGGGATGAGGTGAGGAATCGGATAGGATTCTTCTTCTCGTGGGTTACTTGAGTGTCCTTGCCGCTGGCGATGTTGCGATGGTAGATGTTGAACGAACCATCCTGTTCGCTCAGATAATAAAAACTCTGGTTGTCGGCTGCCCATACCGGATTGCGGTCCTCGCCCTTGAAGGTGGTGAGCTTTTGGTACTTGCCAGCGTCGAGCATCCAGATGTCTCGGGTGATAGGCGAAGTGTGGTGCTTGCGCCATTTGTCCTCATAGCCCTTGCTGTCGTGGTAGAGCACCTTGCCCTGGGCGTTGATGCTGATGTTTTCCATCGGCAGGACGGAGTAGAGCTTGGGACGACCGCCCTCGGTGCTGACCTCATAGACCTGCGAGAACTCTCGGCTGGCGAAGAGGTTGCTTTGTGCGGTAGGCATCACGTTGGCAGAGAAGAGCACATGGTCGTTGTCCTTGAAGGCAACGGGCATTTCGCTTCCGCTGTTGGTGGTGAGTCGGGTAGGCGCACCGCCGTTGGCAGGGATGATGAATACGTCCATGCTTCCCTCACGGGTGGAGGCAAAGGCTATCTTCTTGCCGTCGGGACTCCAGATAGGGTAGGAATCGTAGGCAGCGTTGGTGGTCAACTGGCGAGCCTCGCCACCAGTGGAAGGTACGCTATAGAGGTCGCCCTTGTAAGAGAAGACGATGGTCTTGCCATCGGGCGAGATGGCAGGGTAGCGCATCCACAGCGGCGATTGTTGCGCCTGGGATGCAAGAGATGCCGCAAGGAGAGCGGCGCTGAGAAATAGTTTCTTCATTTCTATGTCGATTAATGATTTCGGGGACAAAGGTACAAAATTATGGGGACAAAGGTGAAAAATAAAGCAAAGAAATCCACTTTTAGCTTCCATTTTTCTCTGGATTGATGGTTCGGCCGCAGAGATTTCTTTCTAGAAAGCAGAAAATTATTCATAATTTCTTGGTACGATGAGCGGCTTTGGCAAACCTTTACTACTGATAACTAGGTATAACAAACGTTAAAATCATTATTTCTCGGTATTGTAGATTTTCGGAATAAGCCTTACCTTTGCAGCCCCAAAAGAAACAATAGCAAAAGGAATAAGAAATAATATATGAAATTAGGATTAGGAAAATTCAAAACGACAAAAACGACAAAGAAGATAAAGAAGAAACATATCTTCTTGGCTTTACTAGCCGTGATTGTATTAGGAGGTTTGGCGAAGGCATACAGTGCCTGGATAGGTACTACCCGCATCGCTTTCCTCAACTATCAGGCCATTGCGCTCGGGCAGATTTCGAATGCCAACGACAATGGAATGATCAAACTCAGTGAGATAACTACCGATGATTTCGATCATCTTACCGATTATGATATGATTCTCGTAAACGGTATGGGATTGCATATCGACGAGAACCAGCGCAAGCAGTTGGAGGAGGCTTCTTACAAGGTGCCTACCTTGACCCACGCCGCCACCAACCCTGCCAACAACATCGTGTCGGTGGATAACTTCGATGCCGACTATCTGATGCAATACATCGAGAACGGCGGCAAGAAGAACTATCGCAATATGCTCTCTTACATCCGTAAGTTTATCGACGGCAAGAAGTTCCAGGCTCCTGAGCCAGAGCGTGTGGATGAGCGTCCTGACTATCTCTTGACCCATTTCGACCCAAAAGACGAGAAGGGCGACGAGCTGGGCTTCAATAGCATCCGTGAGTACAATGCTTTCTTGGCAAAGAACGGATTATATAAGAAGGATGCGCCTACCATAATGCTGACGGGTTTTATGGGCGCGGCTCCCGACCTGGAGAAAGCTTTCGAGGAGAAAGGCTTCATCGTGTATCGCATCAATAAGCTCCAAAGCTTTATCGCAGGTCATCATGCCGACAGCATTCAGGCGAATGCCGTGGTCAATATGGCGCACGGCCGACTGGGCGACTACTTTGTAGAGTTCTTGAAACAGAAGAACATCCCACTGTTTACTCCGCTCAATGTCAACCGACTGACCGAAGAGTGGGAGAACGACAAGCAGGGCATGAACGGAGGTTTCATGTCGCAGAGCATCGTCACCCCAGAGATTGATGGTGCCATTCGCCCTTACGTGGTGTTCGGCCATCGTGTCAATAAGGAGGGCTTGCAGGAGGTTTATGGCATCCCAGAGCGTATGGACAAGTTCGTGCAGAGCGTACAGGGGTATGTGAACCTGAAAACCAAGAAGAACAGCGACAAGCGCATCGCCATCGTCTATTTCAAGGGACCAGGTCAGAATGCCTTGACCGCATCGGGCATGGAGGTGGTTCCTTCGCTCTACAATCTCTTGGTTAGATTGAAGGGCGAGGGCTACAACGTGGGCAAGATGCCTGCTAGTGCCGCTGAGCTGGGAGCTTTGATTCAGAAGTATGGTTCTGTGTTCCAGCCTTATGCCGATGGCGAGGAGAATGATACCAAGGTAGTTCGCTTGCAATTCGGCAATATCGCCTTGTTGCCTCAGCCATTGCCTGGCAAGGGAGATGATACTTTCAAGCTCATCCATGGCACCGACCAGGATCCTGCGAAAGCATACATTGCCGCATACGAGTGGATACAGAAGAGTTTCCATGCCGATGCGCTCATCCATTTCGGAACCCACGGTTCCTTGGAATACACCCCTCGCAAGCAGGTGGCGCTCAGCAGCAATGATTGGCCAGATAAGTTGGTGGGTACGATTCCACATCTTTATATATATACCATCAGCAATGTGGGCGAGGCGATGATAGCCAAGCGCCGTACCTACGCACAGACACAGAGCTACCTCACCGCTCCATTCAAGGAGAGTGAGCTTCGCAATACTTACAAGCAGCTCAGCGATGCCATTGCCGCTTACGACAAGAAGCCATCCACAGAGCAGTCGCTCAAGGTGAAGGCGCTGACCGTGAAGATGGGCATCGCCCGTGAACTCGGTCTCGACAGTAAGCAGATGAACAAGCCTTACTCTGCCGACGATGTGGCTCGTGTGGAGAACTATGCCGAGGAATTGGCTAACGAGAAGATTACAGGTCAGCTTTACACGATGGGCGTGCCTTATAGTCCGGAGGATATTCGCACCAGCGTCTATGCGATGGCTACCGACCCTATCGCCTATGGTATGTTGGCGGTGGATAAGTTGAAAGGTCGTGCCCAGGCTAATGTGGAGAAGCATAAACAGCTCTTCGACCGACTCTATCTGAGCAAGGCTCGCAACACCGTGACCCAGCTCTTGGGCAGTGCAACGGTGAGTGATGAATATATTTGCAAATACGTGGGCATCACCCCTGCCGAACTGGCGATGGCCCGCAAGGTGGAGGCGATGCAGGCAGCCCCAGACCCTATCCAGATGATGATGCAGATGGCAGACCAGATGGGGGGCGTGAAGGAGAAACCTAAGAAGGTGGATCATCGCACCGTAAGCGAACTGCGTGCCGCCAAGGTTTCTCACAAGAAGAAGATTCCGCAGATGAGTCGTGAGGCTTTCGAAAAAATGGAACAGAGCGGTCGCTTCCCAGACAAGATGATGGATGCCATCAAGAAAGGTCAGAAGTGGTACCAGGACGACCTGAAGAAGGCCCAGATGGCGAAAGCCTCTGCCAAGAACGGAAAGGGTGCAAATGGCAAGACTGTAAATGGCAAGGGTGCAAACGGCAAGGCTTCCGGCAACGATAAGAAGGGAATGGGCGATATGATGTCGAAAACTCCGAAATATACTCGCCAGCAGATACATTTGGCGCAGGCTATCACTACCGTGGAACATGCCCTGCAGAATGTAGGCAAGTATTCGGATGCCCTTCGCCAGAGTCCATCCATCGAGATGAGTTCTTTGATGAACGCCCTGAATGGTGGCTATACAGCTCCTACTCCAGGTGGCGACCTCATCGTGAATCCAAATACATTGCCAACTGGTCGCAATCTTTTCTCCATCAATGTGGAGAACACCCCTTCGGAGGATGCGTGGGAGAAGGCGAAGGAATTGTGTGATAACACGATCAAGATGTATCGTGAGCGCCATAACGGCGAATATCCTCGCAAGGTGAGCTACACGCTCTGGAGCAGCGAATTCATAGAGACCGAGGGTGCTACCATTGCCCAAATATTATATATGCTCGGTGTAGAACCTTTGAGAGATGCCTTCGGGCGTGTCACCGACCTTCGCTTGATTCCATCCAAGCAACTCGGTCGTCCTCGCATCGATGTGGTGGTGCAGACCTCTGGTCAGCTTCGCGACTTGGCTGCCTCTCGTCTCTTCCTTATCAACAAGGCGATAGAGATGGCGGCAAATGCCAAGGACGATAAGTACGACAACCTGGTGAAGGCGGGCGTTACCGAATCTGAGAAGTTGCTCGTAGAGAAAGGAATGTCGCCTAAGGAGGCGCGCGAGGTAAGTATGTATCGTGTCTTCGGAGGTGTGAACGGCAACTACGGCACAGGCATCCAGGAGATGGTGGCAGCCGGCGACCGTTGGGACAAGGAGAGCCAGATAGCCGAGGTGTATATGAACAATATGGGTGCCTACTATGGCGATGAGAAGAACTGGGAATCGGTTCGCAAGGCTGCCTTCGAGGCTGCCCTCACTCGCACCGATGTGGTGATTCAGCCACGCCAGAGCAATACCTGGGGAGCCTTGAGCCTCGACCACGTATATGAGTTTATGGGCGGTATGAACCTTGCCGTTCGCAATGTAACAGGCAAGGATCCGGATGCTTATCTCGCCGACTATCGCAATCATAGCAACATGCGTATGCAGGAGGTGAAGGAGGCCATCGGCGTAGAGAGCCGCACCACTATCTTCAATCCTGCCTACATCAAGGAGAAGATGAAGGGCGGAGCCAGCAGTGCCAGCACCTTCGCCGAAATCGTAAGCAACACCTATGGCTGGAACGTGATGAAGCCAAAGGCGATAGACAAGGAAATGTGGGACGAGATATATAATGTATATGTCAAGGACAAATACAATCTCGGTACCAAGGAGTTCTTCGACAAGCAGAACCCTGCCGCCTTGATGGAGATGACCGCCGTGATGATGGAGAGCGCCCGCAAGGGTATGTGGAAGGCTACCCCTCAGCAGCTCGCCGAGATAGCCAAGCTCCATACCGAGACGGTGAACAAGCATAAGCTTTCTGCCACAGGTTTCGTGCAGAGCGACTCCAAGCTTCGTGACTATATAGCCAATAAGACGGATGTTGCTTCTGCCAAGGAGTATAAGCAGACTTTGGAGCAGAAGCCTGATGCCGACAACAGCAACGACAAGGGCATGGTGATGAAGAAGGAGACGCTCAGCGATGAGGCGCAGAAGACCACTACCGTGGTAAGCGGTATCGTAGTGGGAGTCATCGTCATCGTGGCTTTCGTCTTGCTCGCCATCTTGGTTCGCCGTCGCAGAAAGAACTTGGTGGATGAATAAATGTCGGGGATTGCAAATCCCCTTCGACTAAATCATTCAACACTTAACATTCAACATTTAACATTGAAAAAAGAGTGGAGACATTAGTTTTAGTAATGATGATATTGGTTTGTTTCAGTTTTGTGCTGAAGCAGACCTTCCACGGAGTGAAGGAGATTATGATGATCTCAGTCATTATCGCCTTCTTCGTGGGAATGACTTGGCCCTTTGCCATCGAGCAGTCGAAGACGCAGATAGCGGCTTGGATAGCCGACCAGAAGTTGATGCTCGATATGGCAGTATTGCTGAGCATCGACGTGGCGCTCACGATGCTGTTTTGTGTGCATCATGTGGATTTGAAGACATCCGAGCATGTGAGCCGTCGCAAGTGGATGTTCTACATAGCTCTGAAGTATTTTCCGGGCTTGCTGATTTTCCCTGTGCTATTCAGCCTCTTGGTGATGCTCATCTTCATGCTTCCGGGTATGTCGTTTCAGGTAGCGGCTTGGGCTTTGGCGGTCGTGCTGCTCGTGTTGACACCCGCCTTGACCTATGGGTTAAGATGGCTCTTGCCAGAGCGCCCTATCCGCTTGGAGTTGCTCTTCTTGGTGGAGGTATTGCTCGGTTTGATGGGCATCATCGGTACGGTGAACGGCAGGACAGCCGTGGCAGGCATCGATAGTTTCGATGCGATGTCGCTCCTCGGAGTTGTCGCCATCGTCATCGTGGGTATGGCGCTAGGTTGGGGCATCTATCGCATCCGAATGCAAAAACTTAGTGGCAAGGTATAACGCTGTAAGTGATTGCAAAAAAATAGTGGCAAGTTATAATGGCGCAAGCTAAAAGCATAGCGGCGCAAGCCCAACTTAACATTCAACATTTAACATTCAACATTAAAAAAAAATGAATTACATATCAGACGTATTGTTTTGGATTTCCACAGGCATGCTGGTTCCTGTGATTATTTTATTGATTTTCTTCTTCCTCAGAGCCTTGTTGCTCCTCGGTGGTTTCTTCGGTCAGTATCTCGTGAAGCGTAAGACGGGAGCTGAGATTCGTGAGCAGATGAATGGTCTATCTCTCGAAAACATCGACTCGCTCGGCGAGCGATTGCCAAAGAACAAGCAGGCGGTTATCGTAAGCTATATGAAGAAACTGGTGGAGAATCGTCAGAGCAAGGCACAGGTGAACCGTATCCTCGACCAGTATGCGCAGTTCGTCGATAAGGACCTCTCCCTGCCATCCACCCTCTTGAAGATGGGACCGATGCTCGGATTGATGGGTACTTTGATTCCGATGGGTCCAGCCTTGGTGGGGCTTTCTACGGGCGACATCGCTTCGATGGCTTACAATATGCAGGTGGCTTTCGCCACAACCGTAGTGGGCTTGTTCTCTGCAGCCATTGGTTTTGTTACCAAGCAGACTAAGAATCGCTGGTACACCGAGGATATGAGTAACCTAGAGTTTATGGCAGATCTCATCGACGAGGCGAAGTAAAACAAAACTATCTATATATATAATAAGGTATAGGTTATGAGACAAAGACGCAGAAGCCGTCTCTCGCATGATGGCGAGGACGACGACCCAATGAGCGTGGTGAGCAACCTCTTCGATGTGGCGATGGTATTCGCCTTGGCATTGATGGTGGCTCTCGTTTCACGCTATAATATGACCGAGATGTTCAGCAAGGATGATTTCACAATGGTGAAGAATCCTGGCAAGGAGAACATGGAAATTATTACCAAGGACGGACAGAAGATAAATCGCTATACCCCTTCCGAGGACCAAAGCAAGAAGTCGGGCAACAAGGGCAAGAAGGTGGGTATCGCCTACCAGCTTGACAATGGCGAGATTATCTATGTTCCTGAGGATAAATAAGGAAAAAAGTAAATAATAATAAGTAACTAAAAGTAAGATTAAAAGAAAAATGAAAAAGTTTAAGACAATGTTGGTCATGATGATGGCTTTGGTAGGTATGTGTGTAGCATTCAGCTCTTGCAGCAGCGACGATGATGATGACAAGGTGACTCCTGCTGCTGAATACGTAGCTGGTTCTTATGTGAATACACTTGTGATGACCGTAATGGGCGAAACTTCTACTTACGAGAATGCTGAAATCAAGGTAGAGAAGGTTGATGATAATACAGTTAACGTGGTTTTGCCTGAAGCTGGCGAGGGACAGATGGCATTGCCTTCATTGACCATTCCTGCGCTCAAGGTGACAGGTTCTAATGGCTCATACGCTTTTGCTGTAGAGTCTTACAAAGGTTCTATCGAGGTAAATGGTGCAACTAAAGAATATACCGTAACCCTCTCTGGTGCCTTCGTTAATGGTCAGCTTACCTTGAATTATCAGTTGCAGTACGGCAAGATGCCTATGCCAATGATTGGTAAGTTCGTATCAACTAAGAAGTAATCGGACAAATACAAGTCGTAAATAATTATCGAAGAAGTAATTATTGATGAAACAAAAGATATTCGCAATATTCCTAATCCTTTGCGGATTGTGCCTGAATCTGAAGGCAGAGACCCAGGGCGATGTCGTGGGTCGAGTGCTCGATGATTCGGGCACACCTTTGATTGGTGCTACCGTTCAGCTGATGCACGCCAAGGGTGGGGTGACAACCGACGAGGATGGATATTTCCGCATTCCTTATAGCAAGGAAGGCGCGGTGAGAGTGAAGGTGAGTTATGTGGGCTTCCAGACCCAAACTTTCATCTTGAGAACTGACGATAAGAAGCATGGCGAACAGCATGTGCTCCGCCTTCAGCCTGATGCTACGGCGCTCGACCAGGTGGTGGTAACTGCCACTCGTACTCCGAAGGCATTGAAGGATGCCCCTGTGGTAACCCGACTGATTACTGCCAACGACATCAAGATAGCTGATGCTACCAATATCCAGGACCTCCTCACCGAGCAGATGCCTGGTTTGGAATTTGGCTATGCGATGAACCAGGAGACTTCGCTCAATATGAATGGCTTCGGTGGCAATGCCGTGCTCTTCCTCGTGGATGGCGAGCGTTTGGCTGGCGAGACGATGGACAATGTGGATTACAGCCGTTTGAACCTCGACAACGTGGGGCGCATCGAAATCGTGAAAGGCGCTGCCTCTGCCCTCTATGGTGCCAATGCCGTGGCTGGTGTGGTGAACGTAATCTCTCGTGAGAACAGCGAACCTTGGACTGCTAACGTGAACACTCGTTACAACGACTTCAACAAGGAGTGGCGACATGGCGGTTCGTTCAGCTTCAACGCTGGCAAGTGGAACTCGCAGACCAGCCTACAGCGCACCACATCGGACGAGGTGCAGCTCACCAGTCCATTCGACACCGAGTCGAACATCCTCCATATCTATGGCGGCGAGACCTTCAATGTGAAGGAGCGTCTCACCTACAAGCTTTCAGACAAGGTGAAGTTGATAGGTCGCGGTGGCTATTTCGCTCGTATCAGCAATCGCAGCAACTACGACGACCACTACAAGGATTACTCTGCTGGCTTGAAGACCGTGATGAACCTCTCACAAAACGACAACCTGGAGATTTCATACGGCTTCGACCAGTACGACAAGGCTCGCTATGTGAACGATGAGCGTACCCACGACCACGATTACACCAATCGCCAGAATACGGTACGTGCCCTCTATTCCCACATCTTCGGCAAGAATACCTTGACGGCAGGTGCCGATTTCCTGAACGATTATCTCACCACCTATCAGTTTACCGACAACACATCGCATACCCAGAACTCATACGATGCCTTCGCTCAGTTCGACTACAATCCTTTGGAGTGGTTGAACATCGTAGCAAGTCTTCGTCATGATTACTTCTCAGCATCGAGCCAAAACGCCACCACTGGTCGTTTGGCTTTGATGACCAAGTGGAAGGGCTTTTCCATCCGTGCCAACTATGCCGGCGGATTCCGAGCTCCAACCTTGAAGGAGATGTACATGAGCTTCGACATGGCAGGCATGCAGATGATTTATGGTAACCCGGACTTGGAGCCAGAGAAGAGCAACAACTTCAATTTGGCTTTGGAGCATACGGGCAGAATCAAGAGCGCAGGTTTCTTCACAGGTCAGTATAGCCTCACCTTGATGGGCTACTACAATAAGTACGACAAGCGCATCACCACCGAGGATTATGAGGATTATCAGCCAGGCGAAGGTCAGCCTGATGTAGCCTCTCGCTATTGCAACGAGGATGGTGTGAAGGTGAGCGGCATCGACTTCAGTGCCCAGTATCGTTCGGATATGGGATTGGGCGTGAAACTCGACTATAGCTATCTCCATGTGGGTGGCAGAAGCGTGGATTCGCAGTTCTCCCAGCCTCGTCCTCACTCGGCTACATGGCGCATCGACTACGATCGTCAGCTCTGTTCGTTCTATCGCATCAATGCAGCCCTTTCTGGTCGCTACTTGTCTTCTCCAGATACCAACATCGAGAAGCACGACAGTAGCTATCAGCTCTGGAAGTTCACCCTCCAGCAGCGTTTCCTCGATGCCGTGAACTTGAACTTCAATATCGACAACCTCTTCAATTACAAGCCTAAGGCTTATTATTGGAGTTCGGCGATGACCACAGGTCGCACCATCTCAGTAGGTTTGTCTATCGACATCGACCGACTGGTGAAGGTATTCTAACCCCGAAAGTTTAGGCTTAGTAAAAAAACAAAAAAAATAAAGGGAGCATGTCAATCGCTGACACGCTCCCTTTTAAGGTTTTATTTCATACCTATTTTAACATAGACTTTCTTAGAGTGGATACTCCTCGAAAGCATAGAGTACAGTGCTTAAGTAACGCTCGCCTGTATCAGGCAAGAGGGCAACAATCTTCTTGCCCTTGTTCTCTGGGCGCTTGGCAATCTCGGTGGCTGCAAAGGCAGCTGCACCAGAAGAGATGCCCACCAAGAGACCCTCAATCTGTGCCAACTCACGACCTGCCTTGATGGCATCGTCGTTCTGCACATCGAATACCTCGTCGATATACTCAGGTGAGTAAGTCTTAGGGATGAAGCCGGCACC
>DBLF01000013.1:0-1369 GCA_002297965.1 Candidatus Segatella papionis | reverse complement strand
ATCTTCACGTTAGGGTTCTGCTCCTTCAAGTATTTGCCGATACCAGAGATGGTACCGCCCGTACCTACACCTGCCACAAAGATGTCGATCTTGCCATCTGTGTCTTCCCAAATCTCAGGACCTGTGGTAGCATAGTGTTTGGCAGGGTTGGCTGGGTTCTCAAACTGCTCCAGGATGACAGAGCCAGGGATGGAGTCGCGGAGTTCCTCGGCTGCCTTGATGGCACCAGGCATTCCGTCCTTGCCGCTGGTCAACTTCACCTGTGCGCCGTAAGCCTTCACAAGATTTCTGCGCTCGATACTCATGGTCTCAGGCATCGTCAGAATCAAGTGATAGCCCTTGACCGCTGATACGAGAGCCAAGCCCACACCTGTATTACCACTGGTAGGTTCGATGATGGTGGCACCTGGTTTCAGGAGTCCCTTCTTCTCGGCATCCTCGATCATAGCGAATGCGATACGGTCTTTTACACTGCCGCCAGGGTTGAAGAACTCAACCTTAGCGATGACTGGGTTCTCAAGTCCTTTGGCAGCTGAGTACTTGTTCAGCTCCACCAAAGGTGTTTTACCGATGAGATCGGTAATCTGCTTATATATCTTTGCCATAGCAATATTCTTTTAAGGATGAAGGGGGATTTTTGCAATCCCCCGTTTTTTATGTTACTTTACATAAGTGAAAGCCTCGTCGAGCGCATCGATCAAGTCGTCGATATTCTCGATACCGATGCTCAAGCGAACGGTAGAAGGATAGATGTGCTGCTGCTCCAACTCCTCTGGGCTCAACTGTGAGTGGGTAGTTGTGGCTGGGTGGATAACGAGTGACTTCACATCAGCCACGTTAGCCAACAGTGAGAAGATTCTCAAGTGGTCGATAAACTCCCAAGCCTCTTTCTCGCCACCCTTGATGTCGAAGGTGAAGATAGAACCAGCGCCGTTAGGGAAGAGCTTCTTATACAACTCATGGTCTGGGTGAGAAGGAACGGCAGGGTGATTAACCTTAGCCACCTTAGGATTGTTCTCCAAGTACTCCACTACCTTGAGAGCGTTCTGTACGTGGCGCTCTACACGGAGGCTCAATGTCTCCAAGCCCTGGAGGAGAATCCAAGCGTTGAATGGAGAGATGGTAGCACCTGTATCACGAAGGATGACCGCACGAATACGAGTAACGAAGGCTGCTGGACCTGCTACATCTGCGAACACAGCGCCATGATAAGATGGATCTGGCTTAGCGAGGGTAGGGAATTTGTCGGCGTTAGCCTTCCAGTCGAACTTACCGCCATCTACGATGACACCACCGAGAGATGAACCATGACCGCCGATGAACTTAGTGGCAGAGTGAACCACGATATCAGCTCCGTGTTCGATAGGGC
>DBLF01000014.1 GCA_002297965.1 Candidatus Segatella papionis | reverse complement strand
GTAAATCCATCCATTTGAAGACATCTTTAAGAACCTTCTTTGGTAGTTCTCCTTTAACGATACCTTCTTTAATGGTGATGATAGCTTCATAGTCTCCATACCTAAACATGAAAATGTGGCGGATTATGGTCATCTCCAAACATCGCAATGATGATTCCGAAAAAACGACTTAATTCTGGCATAATATTATTGTTTTAATTTTACAAAGATAAAGATTATAGTTGAAAGTTCCAAATAATTTAGTATTTTTGCACATAAAATCATAAAAAGTTTAACTTTTTCTTCGCTTTTCTCCCTTCAGAACAGAACGGACAATGCATGAACCCGAATAAGTAGAAAGATTATACGATTGCCGATGAAGAAAAATCCATTTACTAATGCCGCCAATTCCCTTTGCTGATACAACAACCATTAAATATTGATGGAAAAGTGAAGAAACTTAGGAAAAGTCTTGCTTTCATCTAAGAATAATTGTATCTTTGCCTAATAGAAATGTCCGTTCCGTGTCACGGAACCGCCATTCCGTGTCTTGGAACGCACATTCCGTGACACGGAACGGACATTCCGAGTCTCGGAACGAAGAATATATCTAGGAGTAATAACAATTACATATAGGAGTAATAACAATCGCATATAGGACTCTATACAATTTTACCTAAGAGCAGACAAGACTATATCCAGTTCTATATGGCACAACAACTAATAATCAGAAGAGTTATGGCCAAGTACAAGTTGCAAGAGATGCCTAGTCTCAATGGCGTAGGCGAGAAAAGAGTTTATCCCAAGATGGTGACCAACAGACAGTTGGACACCAAGGAGTTTATTGCTATGACCCATTATCACGACCGAGCTATCCCAGAGAGCCTCGTCACGACCGTGCTCACTGACCTCGCTGACAGCCTTGTCGATATGCTATCCATGGGTTACACCGTGAAGTTGGATGGTCTCGGCACCTTCTCCCTCTCACTCGACTTTGACGATGAGAAGCCAGTGAACATGGAGAGTGAGAACGATAAGATGATTTACCGTAAGGTGACGGTGAAGGACATGAACTTCAAAGCGGCTCCAGAAATTATAAAAGCCCTCAAACGAGAAACAGACTTGGAGCGAGACATGGGTGGCGTGAGCCGTCTCTACAAGAAGAAATACACCCAGGAAGAGCGCATCATCCAAACGTTGGAATGGATGGAGAAGCATGGCTTCATCACCCTGCAGGAATACGCCAACCTCAACAATCTGAGCCGCACCACCGCATCTTTGGAACTCAAGAAGTTGACCCACGGCGAGGACGCTCCCTTCGACTACAAGGGAAGCGGAAGCCATAAGATATGGGTGAAAAAATAACATATTTCCTTCAAGCATACGCCAATGAGCCTATGCTTGAAGGAAACTGGCTGATTCTAATTATTCCTCTATCACCCAATCCTCGATATTACCTGTGGTCGAGTCGAAATTGATGCCCACCTTGGTTATTGGCAAGCCACTGAGGGCAAAACGCTTATGATAGTTTCGGAGGTTGATTTGTCCCATGGCTGCCTGCGCACTCTTGTTGAGTTTTAACTCGATGAGATAGAGGTCGGTCTTGGTTTGCAGCACCATATCCACCCTCCCCTTCGGCGTATGCACCTCCACATCCACCACGAACGCAGTGAGCAGGGTGAAGATGATGTAGAGCATCTGCTGGTAATGTCCCTCGTAATTGGTTACATTGCAATAAGGCACGGTACCCAAGTAATCTTGCAACAGATGCAAGGCACCATCCATATCCTTGCGACGGATGAGACCGGACATACGAGCTATCGCCACCCCACCACGCTCGGCATAGATGCCATCCACATAGTTGGGCAAGAGATTCTCGAAGAGCCCCACTCTAATTTCCTTGTTCGGGATGTCAAGGGTATAGAGCTCGATGTCGCTGTCGTAATCCTTGATAGTGACATAACCGCTCTGATACAAGAGAGGCGTGATTGTCTTCATCTTCTCCGTTGGCGCATCGAATGCCGATGCAAGGGCCTCGATTGGAGCGATATTGGTTGGCAAGACATCAAACTTATTGAGCATATTGATGAGATAAGTTGGCGTGCCCGAACTGAACCAATATTTACCAAACTCTTTTTTCGCGAAACTATTCAACAAGCTATACGGATTAAACACATCTGGAGATTTTTTTGAGAAATGATAGCCATCATAGTTTTCTTTCAACTTAGTTATCGTTTGCTCTCTACTCAATCCCTGTGCCTCAGCGAGCATATCTATATCTTCCGACATCTGCGTCAATAGCTCATCTTTGGTAACTCCACAGATTCCCGCATACTCGTCATCCATTGAAATGTTAGTAATATTGTTGAGTTCGCTAAAGATGCTTACCTGCGAAAACTTGGTGATACCTGTAAGGAAGACGAAGCGAAGCTTAGCCTCGCTATACTTCAGCGGGCTAAAGAAATTGCGCATCGTATTGCGAAGCATATCCAACTGCTCCTTCTCATGCACGACATCAAGCATAGGCGCATCGTATTCGTCGATAAGCACCACCACCTGCTTGCCACTCTTCTCGTACGCCGTATCGATGAGGTCTATCAAACGATTGTTGTTTCCAATTCTCGGCTTATCTATTCCCCATTTTTTCTCCTCGTCCTGCAAAAGATAACCAAGGTATCTTTCCAATTGCTCCTTCTCCATGTGTTTTCCACCGCTCATATCAAAGTGGAGCACAGGATATTCCGTCCATTCCTTCTCCAATTTTTCGATGGCAAGCCCCTTGAAGAGTTCCTTCTTAGCCTCGAAGTAACTTTGCATCGTAGATACTAACAAGGATTTACCGAAACGGCGTGGTCGTCCCAAGAAGAAATGTTTTCCACCGCTGTGAGCCATGCGGTAGATATATTCCGTCTTATCTATATAGAGGAGATTTCTGTTGATAATCTCCTCAAATGTCTGTATGCCTATAGGATATAACTTCAATGCCATAATCTTCTTGTATTTAAATCAGTGGAGATGCGGATGCTCTCATAAAGGAAGTCGCCATCTCGTTTGCAAAGATAAGCATTATATTTGTAATAATCGCTTTTTGGAGAGAAAAATCTCTTTCTTTTTTGGTCTTCTCAATGATTTTATGTAAGTTTGCAAAAGAAAAATTGAAGATTTCTTCGTTTTGGGGGTAATTGAATCTCCAATAGTTTGTATAGGAGAGTAGAAACAAGACAGAAAAAATGACATGAAGAAAAGAAAGCATTTCATCATTATGAATAACAATAGCATGCTGAAAGCCATATTAGTCACGATGGCTTTCTGTATGTCTTTGCCCCCTATACACGCCCAGCGTATCACCCACAACTTCCATAACACTTCGATGTCGGAAGTTCTAACTCAGCTGGCTAAGAGTAGCAAGAGTTACCATATCAACTTCATGTACAATGAGTTGGAAGATTTCATTGTTTCCACCAACATAGTAAAGAAGACACCACTTGATGCCATTCAGCAAGTCATAGGGTTCTATCCCATCAAGGTGACAATAGATGGCGAGAACATCTTCGTGGAATGCACGCAGAAGACTCCCACCAAGATGATGGGACGCATCATCGACACGCATCGTCGCCCTGTGGATTTCGCCAACGTTGCCTTACTCAATGTGCGTGACTCAAGTTTCATCACAGGCGGAGTGACCAATGAGAACGGTCAGTTCGTGATTCCTTGCGAGGCGAGAAAGGCTATCGTAAGGGTGAGTTGCGTGGGCTATCATACGGCTTATGGCACTTACGATACAGGTAAGTTGGGCAACATCACCTTGAAGGAAGCGACGATGAACCTACAAAAGGTGGTGGTCAAGGGGCATCAGAAGACTTTTGAGAAAAGCCGCGAAGGTTTGCTCACCAATGTGCAAGGCACTCAACTGAGCCATGCGGGTACGGCAAACGATGTACTGAAATACGTGCCGATGGTGACCGGAAAGGACGGAAACTTTGAGGTCTTCGGCAAGGGAAAGCCTGAAATCTATATCAACAACCGAAAGGTGCAAGGCGACCAAGAGTTGGCTCAGCTCAATTCCTCCGACATCAAGAACGTGGAGTTGATAACCAATCCTGGAGCCAAGTATGATGGTTCGGTGAGGTCTGTTATCCGCATTCGTACTCGTCGCCCACAAGGTGAAGGATGGAGCGGAAGTATCACCACCCAGAATGGTTTTCAACATTACTTGGGAACGGTAGATCGTGCCAACTTGAAGTATCGTGTGGGCGGCTTGGAAGTTTTTGCCAATATGGGGTATCTCAACAAGAAGATTTATGAGGCCACAACTCAGAATATGGAGACTTTTGGAGAGAATCATTGGAATCAAGACATCAATATCGCCGCAAGCGGAAGGTCAATAGATTTCTTCGGCAAGACTGGCTTGTCATGGCAAATCAACGACAAGCAATCCATCGGTGCATATTATACCAATGGCGAGCTCAACCAACGTTCGGAGATTCATTATCTCACCTCCTCCTACATCGACGAGACCCCGTATGAGAGTTTCATGACCGATGCCGAAAGCCGCAACAAGGAGATGCCTTCACATCACGTCAACCTTTATTATAATGGCGAAGTGGGAAAGTTAGGCGTTGACTTCAACATGGATTACATTTGGCGCAAGAAGAATCATCCCGAGGATTTCATGGAGAACAATCTCGCAACAAACGAAATGAACCAAATACATTCTACGTCTCAGACGAGAAGACGCATGATTGCGGAGAAACTGGTGCTGAGCTATCCATTCTGGAAGGGCAACATCGAAATCGGCAATGAGTTCACCTCTTCGAGAGTCAGCAATGATTTCGCCATCAACTTTGCCTCCATGGGAAGTTCCCTTACGGTGAGCAAGGAAAACAATATGGCTGGCTTCGCACAAATAACCCAGCAATGGGACAAGTTCGGTTTGCAGGCAGGCTTGCGATATGAGCACGTAAAGTTCAACTATTGGGAGGATGGTCAGGCTAAGACCGACCAAAGCAAGACATACAACAACCTATTTCCTTCCATCAGTTTGGATGCCGAATTAGGCAAGACGCAATGGACGTTGAGCTATACGGGAAAAACGCAACGCCCTTCGTATGAAGACTTAGACGGAACCATCAGCTATGTAAATCCCCTGTTGGTGGAAAATGGCAACCCATATCTTTCTCCGATGAAGATTCATACGATAGAACTGAATGGTGCTTGGGAATCCTTCTTCTGGAACCTTTCTTACACCCATACGAAAGATGCAGTGCTGAACGTTTCAAAGCCATACGGTGAAGACGGAAAGGTGAAACTGCTCACCATGGAGAATGAGCCAAAGATACAGCGATTGCAAGCGTTCGTCGGCACACAACAGCAATTTGGCATCTGGCAACCCAAGTTGAATGTAGGCATCACCAAGCAATGGTTCACGATAGATTATCAGAATGAGCGCAAGTCGATGGGCAAGCCTTATGGATTGGTGCAGTTTCAGAATGCCATCCATTTACCTGCCGACATCTGGCTGAACTTGGATATGCAATGGCAGTTTGCTGGCAATGAGGACAACCAATATCTTGGTTCCGCTTCCTACGTGAATGCGAAGCTCTACAAGGCTTTCTGCAAGAACCGTTTCAGTGTGTCGATTGAGGCTAACGACATCTTCAATAAGAGTAATTACAACTTGACTTTATACACCAATCAAGTGAAAGTCTTCCAAGACAATAGGAAGAGCGACTCTCGCACGATGTGGCTCACCTTACAGTACAACTTCAATACTACAAAGAGTAGATACAAGGGTACAGGAGCTGGCAATGCAGAGCAAAACAGATTGTAAAAAGACAGTTTTAAGGAAACTGCCATTGATAAAGATAAGGAAACTCTCTTTGATAAAACGTATATATATGTAAATCGGTCGAGCAAGGACTAATCTTTATAGCCTATACTTGCTTGACCGATTTTTCTATTCCTCTATCACCCAATCTTCGATATTACCTATGGTAGAATCGAAGTTGATGCCCACCTTTGTTATAGGCTTACCGCAGAGGACGAAGCGCTGGGCATAGTTTTTGAGATTGATTTGCTGCAAGGCTGTTTGAGCATTCTTATTCAACTTCAGTTCGATGATGTAGAGGCGAGTATGTGTCAGCATCACGATATCCACCCTTCCGTTTGGCGTATGAACCTCCACATCCACCACATATCCCGTAAGGAGCGAGAAGATAATGAAGAGCATCTGCTGGTAATGCCCCTCATAGTTGGTGACATTGCAGTAAGGCACGGTACCAAGGAAGGTTTGGAGCAATTGCAAGGCTCCATCCATATCATCCTGACGTATCAGCACTGACATCTGGGCGATAGCCACATCACCATTCTGGGCAAACATGCCCTCCAGATAGTTAGGCAAGAGGCTCTCGAACAATCCCACCTTGATTTCCTTGTTAGGAAGGTCGAGAGTATAAAGCTTACTAAACTTATCATATCCCTTGATGGTAAGGTATCCGCTCTGATACAGCAAAGGCGTGATGGCTGTCATATCCTCAGTCGGTGCATCAAAGGCGGAAGACTTAGCGTACATCTTGCCAAGGTTGGTAGGCACGACCTTGAACTTACGCATCATATTGATTAAATAGGTCGGCGTTCCCGAAGTAAACCAATAAGCCCCAAACTCCTTGGTCGAAAAGCAATTGAGCAAGCTGAATGGATTGAACACGTCAGGCGACTTGGCTGAAAAATGATAACCGTCATAGTTTTCCTTCAATTCGGCGATAGTTTCCTCCCGAGTCAGTTCTTGCGCTTTTGCCAATTCGTCTATGTCCTCAGACATTTGCGTAAGCAGTTCTTCCTTGGTAATTCCGCAAATTCCCGCATAGTCATTATACATGGAAATATTTGTGATATTGTTCAATTCGCTAAAGATACTGAGCTGGGAGAACTTGGTGATACCCGTGAGGAAGACGAAACGAAGCTTAGCCTCGCTATACTTTAACGGACTATAAAAGTTGCGCATAACATTGCGAAGCACATCCAACTGTTTGTCCTCATGAGCGACATCCAATATCGGCGCATCATACTCATCGATGAGTACCACCACCTGCTTGCCAGTCTTCTGATAAGCGGTATCGATAAGGTCTATCAAACGATTGTTGTTTCCAATTCTCGGCTTATCTATGCCCCACTTTTTCTCCTCGTCCTGCAAAAGATAACCAAGGTATCTTTCCAAATCTTCTTTCTCCATGTGCTTTCCACCGCTCATATCAAAGTGGAGCACAGGATATTCCGTCCATTCTTTTTCCAATTTTTCCATGGCAAGTCCTTTGAACAAGTCTTTCTTCCCCTCGAAGTAACTTTGCATCGTAGATACTAACAAAGACTTGCCGAAACGGCGTGGTCGTCCCAAGAAGAAATAAGTACCGCTGGTATGAGCCATACGGTAAATGTATTCCGTCTTGTCGATATAGAGCTTGTCTTCCTTACGGATTCGCTCGAATGTCTGTATGCCTATAGGATATAACTTCAATGCCATAATCTTATTTTTTCTGCAAATATACGACTTTTATCTGAAACCGAACTCACTAAAACTAAAAGATTACAAACTTTAACCTATTGGAACTTTGATGTTGCCCTAACTATACAAGAAAATGGCGAAGCCTACTATCATGGATAGCCCGCTTCACCATTTCTTTTAGTAACTAATCTTCACTCCCACATAGTAGCTACGTGGAAGGGAAGGACCATAAATGTAATTGGAATCTCGGTTCCATCCCTTGGAAAACGTGTGGCATTTCAAGAAAAGTCCCTAGAAAAACGTGCTGACGGCAGAGGATTTCTAAAAAATAGAGAAACTTCCTCTTTTCTTACCTAATTATTAGATAAAATCGTGGTGGTTTCAACATTATTTCGTAATTTTGCATCCATGATGACAATAGAAGACATAAAAGATAGAGCTGAGGGACAAACCTTTGACTGCAAGAGCGTGAAGATAGAACCAAAAGCATTGGCTGTGCCCATCGTGGCTATGGCTAATGCTGATGGAGATATGCTCGCCATCGGTATCTCCGACAAGAATAGAAGGATTGAAGGAGTTGACCAACACACCACCCATGTCAATGAACTATTGAAAGTACCATTCTCCCTCTGTGTTCCTTCTGTCAATGTCAAGCCAGAATATATCCCTTGCATTGATGCAGAAGAAAAGCCTAACCATGTGCTTCTATTACACATTCCTGCCAGTGCTACTCTCCACGCCAACCAAGCAGACGAAGTTTTCATGCGTGTTGGAGACAGTTCTCGAAAATTAGGTTTCGAAGAGCGAATAAGCTTGATGTGTACGACAAGGGAGAACGATATTTCGAGGACACCGCCGCATACGACGCAACCATCGACGACATAGATATGAATTGCGTGCAAGATTACATGAAAGTCATCGGCTATACAAAATCTCCATTGGAATATCTGAAAGAGAACAATAACTTTATCACATACAAGGGTGGTAAAGAACAAGTCAGCACAGCTTGTATCCTGCTCTTTGGCAAGAAGCCTCAACTTTTCTTCCCTCGTGCCAGAGTACGTTTCATCAGATATATGGGGACGGAGGAAAAGGTAGGAAGAGAAATGAATGTCATCAAGGACGTAACCTTCGAAGGTCGTATTCTTGACCAAATCAAAAATACAAATGATTATCTTCTAAAGTTTCCCACCCCCTTT
>DBLF01000035.1:10758-22674 GCA_002297965.1 Candidatus Segatella papionis | reverse complement strand
ATATTTATAATTTGGCACAAAAGTAACAAAATAAAATGTAATTTACAACTATTTTTTGATTATTTTTCAGCAAATAAAGAAAGTTTCGTTAGAATAGATTGCTAAAAGACATCCCTATAGCAGAAACATCTTACTACTATAGGGATCCATCTTTTATGAATATTAGTTACTATGATTCCAGCGTATCGCTCAACGCCTTTGGTTTCTGAAGCCTTATAACCAACTGGATGAAGCTTGGTATCATAATGCAAAGAGAGAAGCCTACGGCGTAATACATTGTCTTCTCGTCGCCATGGAAAAGCTCTATCAGTTTTCCATCACTTGATGGAACGAGATTCGCCATCACATAAGCCACCGTATTGTTCACCCAATGCAAGAGGATGCCCGGCACAAGGCTCTTGGTGCGATAGAACATCCAACCTAAGAGCAAGCCCATCAGCAGGGCATTGACAAATTGCGCCGTATTGCCATGAACCACACCGAAGAGGGCTGCGGAAATCATGATGGCTACCCAATGGTTTTTCTTGCTCATCATATCCAGCAGAGTGCGAAGGATAGCTCCACGGAATACGACTTCCTCGGCAAGAGGAGCCAAGATGCCGATTGCCACATAGCCCCAAGGTTCTTTCATCAAGCCCTCGAAGATGCGCTCGGTGCTCTCATCCATCTCAATGCCCAAGTGCTCATAGAGGAAAGTCAAGGGGATGGATGCGCCCAATGTGAAGAGTGCCACCCATAGGAGCGTTACCCAAGGCTTGGAGAGCAAGTAATCGCGAGTCAACACCGTCCATTTCGCCTTCAAGAAAATCACCAAGGTGATGACATTGCTAAACACAGACGTCAAAGCCAAGAGCACTGGGTTCTCGCCCATCAGGATGGAATTAACCACGCTCATATAGCCCAGTTGTTTCACCACAGCCCAAATGCCTGCGCCAGCATAGGTCACAATCATCTGTACTACGATAAATATAATAATGTATAGGATTACATCCAATATCCCTTTCTTCAAATTAATCTTTGCCATAACTTAGATTTTATGTATAATTTATATAATGTATTGTCTTCATGCAAGAGACATTACACATCACTTATTCGTTTCTTTTTCGAAGAGGTCGAGAACTACTTTCTCATCCTCTTTCAGCTGCACCGCCAAATCCTCAGGGCTATCAAACTTCCGCTCGCCTCTGATGCGCTTCACAAAGCCGACGAGCAGGAGCTGGTCATAGATGTCACCATCGAAATTGAAGATGTGCGTCTCCAAGGTTATCTGCTTGCCATTGAAGGTGGGGCGGTTGCCAATGTTCATCATGCCTCGTTTCCATACCACCGTGTTCTCCATACGAGCCTTCACAGCATAGACACCTGGCGAAGGAATCAACTGTCCGAAGTGCGAGATGTCAATATTAGCAGTTGGAAATCCCATCTTCCTGCCCTCATGATAGCCATTCACCACCTTTCCGATGATGGTGTAAGGATAGCCGAGGCATCGGTTCGCCATCTCAATCTCGCCCTCCTTCAAGAAGGAGCGAATCACCGAAGAGGAGATGTTGATGCCATCTATTTGGAAAGCCTCGTTCTTGAAGACCTCGATGCCCATCTCCTTGCCGTAGCGCACGTAATCCTCGAACGTTTCCTCGCGATTATGCCCGAAACGATGGTCGTAGCCGATGAAGAGTTTCCGCACGTTGAGATGGTCGTGGAGCACCTTCTGCATAAATTCCCGAGCCGAGAGTGCCGCCATCTGCTTGTCGAAATGCAAGACCACGGCATTATCCACTTCCGTCTTCGAGAGCAGCAGGAGCTTGGAGTCGAGCGTGCTCAGCATCTCTGGCTGGTAATCGCTCTGCAAGACCTTGCGAGGATGCTCATCAAAGGTGATGATAGTGGATTGCAATCCATCCTGTCGAGCCGTCTCCACGAGATGACGAATCAAAAACTGATGTCCCCGATGCACACCATCAAAGAAGCCGATGGTTGCCACACAAGGCGGCAATTCTTCCTTCGCAAAACTTTGAGGCTCCTTAGCTTTCGGAGAGTTCTTTGCCTTCTCGCATTGCTCTCCTAAATTATAATATATTGTCTTCATAATAATATATTGTCTTCACTAATCAATCTCTGATTATTATCTCAAAGACATTTGCCTTAACTCTATTTTTATTTTCTCAATCGCTTGACACCTCGCCATAGTTCTCCTACCCAAAGCACAACGGAGGTAGCAGCGATAATGATTCCCCACTCCGCCAAGGACAAAGGTACTGTACGGAACATTTCTCCACCGAAGGTAACGATGACCCACTGACCGAAAAGGATAAGCACCAAGACTAGTATCATACCCTTGTCTGCCAAGAAATGGCGGAAAGCAGAATGGTTGCTACCCAAGGCTTTCGCATTGAAGAGGTTCCAGAACTGGAGCATCACGAAGGTGGTGAAGAACCAGGTCAACTCGTGGGTATCTACCCCGCCCTTTCCTCTGCGCTCGCAATAGACTAGGAAGGCAAACATCATGACGAAGAACACGATGCCACAGAAGAGGATGCCCCATCCTATTGGCTTGGTGATGATAAAATCGGTAGCCTTGCGAGGCTTGTCCTTCATCACCTCATGCGAAGGAGGAAGCGAAGCCAGGGCGAGTGCTGCGAAAGTATCCATAATCAGGTTGATCCAGAGTATCTGGGTTACTGTAAGCGGCATTTCCGTGCCTAGCACCGAACCGCCCAATACGAGCAACAAGGCAGCCACATTCACCACCAACTGGAAGAAGAGGAATCGCTGGATGTTGCGATAGAGCGAGCGTCCCCACATCACGGCGTTGGCGATGGACTTGAAGGAATCGTCGAGCAAAGTCATATCCGAAGCCTCCTTAGCCACGGAAGTGCCCGAGCCAAGCGACAAACCGACATGGGCATAGTGGAGGGCTGGCGCATCGTTGGTTCCATCGCCCGTCACGGCCACCACCTCGCCACGTTTCTGGAGCATAGCCACCAGTCGCTGCTTGTCGGTAGGACGGGCACGGCTCATCACTCGGATGTCCTTGGCCCTTTCATAAGCCTCATCATCCGAGAGAGCCTCCCATTGCTCACCGGTAATCATCTGTTGGTCGAGGGAAGTCAAGGAGCCATCAGCACCCAGATTCTCCGGCTCATCCTCGAAGACCCCTATCTGCTTGCCTATCTCCATGGCTGTAGCGGCAGTATCGCCCGTCACCACCTTCACCTCGATGCCAGCCTGTCGGCATTCCTTCACGGCGGCAGGAACATCAGGACGTATAGGGTCCGTGATGGCGGCAATCGCCTGGAGCGTCAGATTACCAGACAAGATTGCTTCCTTGAAAGAGAAAGCATTCTCTGTGAAAGCCTTCTCTGTTTTGGGATTAGCTTGCTCTGTTTTGGGATTAGCTTGCTCTGAAACATTCTGTTCTGAGGTTGGTTTAGAAATATCTGTATGATCAGAAACAAGTTTCTTATAGGCAAAAGCCAAGGTTCTCATCGCCTTGTGCTGCCACTCGTCAAGTTCCTCCAAGGCTTGTTTCTTCTCCCTATCCTCCATGGCGCATTTGGTGAGGATGATTTCAGGAGCACCCTTCACGAAGAGATATGAATCTCCATTTATCTCTGCGAGGGTAGCCATCAACTTACGCTCGGTAGAGAATGGCAGCTGCTTGATAATCTTGATGTTTTTTCGAATAGCGGCATAGTCCTTGCCCTGGTCGTGAAGCCAAAGGAGGAGTGCAGACTCCGTAGGATTTCCGATGGTCTTGCCCGCATTGAGTTCTGCGGTGGAATTGAGTGCGATGGCTGCATCGAGCAAAGTCTCATCGCCATTCTTTATTTCCAGGCTATCCACCTGCATCTGATTCTGGGTCAGCGTACCTGTCTTGTCCGTGCAAATCACGGTTACGGCTCCCATCGTCTCGCAAGCGTGAAGCTTACGAACAAGGTTGTTAGACTTCAGCATTCTTCGCATGTTGAGTGCCAACGAAAGGGTCACCGCCATCGGCAAGCCCTCAGGTACAGCCATCACGATGAGCGTAACAGCCATCATGAAGTAGTTCAACACGATTTCCGCCATATAGAAATAGTCCTTGCCGCCCCATGCTGGGTTAGTAAGAATATCATGAACGAGGAAGATGACGAAGGCTGCAACAGAAACGACAGAGCCCACCTTGGAAATCATCTTCGCCAACTTGTCGAGTTGCACATAGAGCGGGGTCTGTACGGCAGTTTGCTCAGTGGATTTCTTTGCCACCTTTCCGATTTCCGTAGCATCGCCCACGGCAGTAACCACAAACTCGCCCCTACCATTCATCACCATGGTAGAGCGGAGGATGACGTTGCGAGGATAAGCCCCGTCGCCACCATCCTCCAGTGATTTCTCAGTGAGGGGTTCGCCCGTAAGGGTAGATTCATTTATCTGAAGATCATTACAAACGATGAGCTTACCATCGGCTGGCACCTCGTCGCCCACCTCTATCAGCACCACATCGCCTACCACGACATCATGGCGTGGAATTTCCATCACCTTGCCATTGCGGCGCACCTTGACTGGCTGTTCCTCGCCAAGAGCCGTCAGTACATTAAACTTCTTGGCAGCATCACGTTCGAAATAGAAGCCCACGGTAGTGGCAAGGAATACCGCCACGAAGATGCCGATGGTCTCCATGAAATTCTTTTCGACGAAAGCGAGGATGAGAGATACGACCGCAGCCACAAGCAATATCTGGATAATCGGGTCGCGATACTTATCCAGATACAATTTCCATAATGAGGTACGTTGCGGAGGGGTCAGCACATTGCGTCCATGCTGCTCCCTGCTCCGTTTTACTTGTTCATCGGATAAACCGAATCTAATGTTTTTGTCTTTATCCATTTTCTAATTCAAAAGAATATATGCGTATGCACGCACGTATGCGCACATATTGGGTGCAAAGATACGCTATTTTTCCGACTTATCCACCGAAATAGGTATTAATTTATATGAAAAGAGGACTTGTGCAAAAGTTTTTTCCAAAAATATTTGGTTATTTGCCAAAAAGCTAGTATCTTTGCAGTCGAATTTGCAATAAATTCCTTGGACTTGTAGCTCAGTTGGTTAGAGCAACAGACTCATAATCTGGAGGTCCTAGGTTCAAGCCCTAGCTGGTCCACAAGGCTAAGTTCTTTATTAATAAGAGCTTAGCCTATTTTTATACTTGACTATTTCTAGATTTTTAAAAACAACTAAATGTTAAATCTCAACATATATTAGAAGAAAGACTGATAAATCCTTGGTCAATCAAAATTTTATTGCTAAATTTGCACCAATTCTACAAGGAGTAGAAGTACACATTTAGAATGAGCGTTTGATGTTATCTCGACATAGAATCTGGACAATTCGATGCAAAATGAGATGGCAGGTCAAGGTGCTCATGCTTTCATGTTGCATATATATACCCATATATACAAAGCATGGAGCATGGGCTATTGTCTGTTACTATTTTGCAAGCAGTCCAGAGCTTTATGTCAGTAATATCAATAGTCCCCATGCTCCGATCTTTATGTGTCAACAAACAATTTACAGCAAAAGCCGTTTGGGGATTTAAGGCTAAATTTAAATTTACAGATTTATGAAACAATTCAAATTTTTAGCAATGGCTCTCTTGGCTATGGTGATGTCTGTTGGATTCGTTGCTTGCAGCAGCGATGATGATGACGACAACAATGGTGGTGGTAGCGTCACAAGTGGCAAGAAACTTATGAGCATCACAGAAGGCGATGAGAATGAAACCTTTTATACGATTACATTTGACTACAATAGTAATGGTCAATTAATCAAAGCTGGTGAGACCGATAATCCATACATTTCACTCGATTGGACTTCAAACTCTATCATCCTTAAAGACAATGAAGAGTCTAGTGTAAACATAACTTTAAAAGACAACAAGGTAACAGCAGCTAACTCTGCAGATAACAGCTCTGACATTTCATTTAAATACTCAGGCAATTCTCTTACAAACTTTATTGAGTATGATAGCAAAGAATCTGCAGAATACAATCATAAGATTACTTGGGAGAATGGCAATATAACCAAAACAGAAGATGGGGAAGGAAATATTAATGTTGCCACTTATTATGAAGACAAAGTAAACAAACATCCAACCATAGATATTACGGCATTAAATCTTGATGATGCAATTCCTGCTGAATATGGAGAACTTCTATATCTAGCACATCCAAGCCTCTTCGGAAGCTACAATAAGAATCTCCTCAAAAGTGTAACATCAAAAGGAGAAACAGTCAATTATTCATACGAATTAGACAAAGATGGTTATCCTACTAAAATTACAGAAACCGTAGATAATCATACTAATACTATTTACACTTTGACTTGGAAATAATGAATTCTCAAAATATTTGAAATTACAGCCAACTTCTACTTTCACGTGGAGGTTGGCTTTATTTTTCTGCTAATAATCTTCGAAATCGCATTCTCAGGCTTCAGTGTTTCAGTTTCAGTTAAAAACAAAAGCAAAAATCACAGTTGAACCTCTGCTGAAACTCACTTTTCACTCGCTTTTCATTGTTTTGTCACAATTAAGTCGTACCTTTGCACACGATTTAGCAGAAACGTTTATCCGTCTCAGTAATCAGAAGAATCAAGAAATTGAAACATCATTAAAACAATAAACAAACTATGAAGAAGATTTTTAAGCTTATCTTCGTGCTCTGCTGCTTCTGCGGCATTGCACAAGCCCAACCTCAGCGTCCAAAGTTGGTCGTGGGATTGGTTGTTGACCAAATGCGTTGGGATTATCTCTATCGCTATCAGGCTCGCTACGGCGAGGGTGGTTTCAAGAGACTCTTGAACGAAGGATTCAGTTGCGAGAACTGTCGCATCCCTTACATTCCTTCTGTCACCGCCATCGGTCACACCTCTATCTATACAGGTTCCGTTCCTTCCATCCACGGCATCGCCGGCAACAACTTCATGAAGGATGGCAAGGTAACTTACTGCACGGAGGATTATACCGTGAAGCCTGTCGGTTCTGATGGAAAGGCCGGATACGAGTCGCCTCGCAACATGTGGACAACCACCATCGGCGATGAACTTCGCCTCGCCACCAACGACCGCAGCAAGGTGATTGGCGTAGCCATCAAAGACCGCGCTTCCATCCTCCCTGCCGGCCATCATGCCAACGGCGCTTATTGGTTTGACGCCAAGAACGGCAAGTTCATCACCAGCTCTTTCTATATGGACAAGTTGCCTGAGTGGGTGAACAAGTTCAACAAGCAGAACCTCCCAAAGAAGTATCTCTCAGAGAAGTGGAATACACTCTACCCGATCGACACCTACAAGGAGAGCACTGCCGACGAGAACGACTATGAGGACGGCGTGAAGCCTGGTGTGAAGGCTACCCTTCCACTCGACCTCCCTACCCTCTACAAGAAATATGGCACAGACATCTTGCGCAGCACTCCATTCGGCAACAGCTATACATTGGAAATGGCTAAGGCAGCCATCGCTGGCGAAAACCTAGGTGGTGGCAACGAGACCGACTTCTTGGCAGTAAGCTGCTCATGCACCGATGTCATCGGTCACCAGGTAGGTCCTAACGCTGTGGAAATCGAAGACACTTATCTCCGTCTTGACAAGGATTTCGCTGATTTCTTCGCTTATCTCGACCAGAAGGTGGGTAAGGGCAACTATCTCGTATTCCTCAGCGCAGACCACGGTGGCATGAACAACGCCAAGTTCTTGCAAGATCGTCGCATCCCTGCCGGCTCTTGGAGCAACAAGGCTGCCCAAGACTATCTCAACGAGGCTTTGAAAGCAAAATATCCATCAGCAGGTAGCCTCATCAAGGGCGTGTTCAACTATCAGGTGTTTTTCGACACCAACAAGATTGACTCCCTTGGCCTCGACTACGCACAGGTAAAGCAGGTGGTGGTAAACCGCTTGAAGAAAGACAAGGACGTGCTCTATGCTTGCGACATGGAGAAGGCTTCCATCGAGAGCATCCCAGAGGAAGTGAAGTTCCGCATCATCAACGGTTTCAACCGTGAGCGAAGCGGCGGCGTACAGGTAGTTTTGAAGCCTGACTTCTACGACCACGGCATGAAGGGAACCTCTCATGGTGCATGGAATGGCTACGACACCCACATCCCATTGGTCTTCATGGGCTGGGGCATCAAGCAAGGGGCCAGCACCAAACCTTGCTACATGACGGACATCGCCCCTACCGTTTGCGCCCTGCTTCACATCCAGGCACCAGACGGCTGTATCGGTGAGCCGATATTCTAAAATTCCCCACATCATCATAAGATTACAAAACAACAGATAACGACAAAGGCTAGGTTTCACGTGAAACCTAGCCTTTGTGCATTCATAAGATTATGTTTCCGCAACGCCTCTATATCAGTTTTTTAACTTGAGTACGTTACAGTCTCATTTATTCCTCTTCGTTCATAATCCTCATGTATTCCTCATACGAGATGTACCTGCCTCCCATCGACTTCAGATGCGGTGTCTCCAGCTGGCAGTCGATCATCTTGCCGCCGTGCTCCTGCATATAGCGAGCCAGGAAGATGAGGGCGAGCTTGGAGGCGGAAGGTACCTTCGAGAACATGCTCTCACCGATGAACACCTTGCCGATGGTTACGCCGTAGAGACCACCAACGAGCTCATTGGTCTCGTTGTCCCACACCTCTACGCTTGCCGCAAAGCCTTGGTCGTGGAGGGCGGTGTAAGCCCGGATGATGTTATCGCCTAGCCAAGCACCATCTTCCTCGTTGCGATGGTTGCACTTGCCGCAAGCCCTGATTACCTCGTCGAAAGCCTCGTTAATGCCCACGCTGTACTTGTTCTTGTTCATGAGCGTACGCATGGAGTGGCTCACGTGGATTTCGTCTGGGAAGATAACGAAGCGTTGCATCGGACAAAACCACAGCGGCTCATCTTGGTCACGAAAACTGTACCAAGGAAAGATTCCGTTGCTGTAAGCCAACAGCAGGCGGTCGATACTCAAGTCGCCACCCACCGCAAAGCAACCGTCGTCATCGCCTAGATGAGGGTCGGGGAAGTAAAGTTCGTCAGAACTATCGTCTATTTCGAATACCATTGCCTTTCTATTTTTATCAAGAATTAGAGAATTAGAGAATTTTTCTTTCTTGCCGAACATCTCAAATTCTTATCTATTCAGCTTTCCTCCATGGATAGAATGTAAATTCTTAAATCTCTAATTCTTGACTCTAAACCTATTCCCTTATCACTAATTCCTTTCCATCGAAGTCAACCGTAGCCTTGCCTCCCTTCTTCAGCTTGCCGAAGAGGATTGCCTTCATGAGGACAGGCTTGAGGCGATTGCCGATGACACGATCCATCTCTCGGGCACCATATTCCTTGGTGAAGCCCCACTTGAGGAGTTGCTCATGCGCTGCATCGGTCAACTTGATGGTTACATTCTTGGCTGCCAACTTCTGGTCGAGCTGACGGAGCTTCTTGCCGAGTATCAACTCTGCCATGTGCTTGTCCATATCGTTGAACACAACGGTGTCGCTTAGACGATTGATGAACTCTGGCTTGAAGGTTTTCTTCACCTGAGCCAACATCGCCTCGCCACGGCTCACACCACCACCAAAGCCCACGCTAGCCTGTGAGGCATACTGCGCTCCGGCATTCGAGGTCATGATGAGGATGACATTGCGGAAGTCTGCCTTCTGTCCCTTGTTGTCGGTCAGTCTGGCGTAGTCCATCACCTGCAAGAGGATATTGTAGATGTCGCTATGCGCCTTCTCAATCTCATCGAGCAAGAGCACGCAGTTAGGAGTCTTGCGGATGGCATCGGTCAAGAGCCCGCCGTCCTCATAGCCCACGTATCCGGCAGGCGAACCGATGAGCTTTGCCACGGTATGCTTCTCGGTGTATTCGCTCATGTCGAAGCGAACGAGTTCGATACCGAGTTCCTTTGCCAAGACACGAGCCACCTCGGTCTTGCCCACTCCCGTAGGACCCACGAAGAGCAGCGAAGCCATCGGCTTGTCATCGTCCACAAGTCCAGCCTTCGCCATCATCACAGCCTCAACCACCTTATCCACAGCCTTGTCCTGACCGTAGATCTTGTCGAGCATGTGCTGGCGCAGATGAGCCAATGCCTCGTTGTCATCGTCCTTGATGGCGGCGGCATCTATCTTGCAAACCTTGGTGAGGATTTGCTGGATAATCGGCTTGGTGACGTAAGAACGTTGGCGATACGGCACAGGATGCACCTCCAGGTAAGCGCCCGCCTCGTCCATCAAGTCGATGGCCTTGTCTGGCAGACAACGGTTGCTGATGTACTTGGCACTGGCACGCACACAGTACTCCAAGGCATCCTTGCGATAAGTCACGTTATGGAACTTGTTGTACTTATACTGCAAGCCCTCCAATATCTTGATAGCCTCCTCCTCGGATGGTTCCTTGATGTCTATCTGTTGGAATCGGCGCACGATGCCCTTGCTCTGAGCCATGTAGCGATTGAATTCCTCGTAGGTGGTAGAACCGATGAATCGGATGTCGCCCGCCTCCAAGTACTGCTTGAGCATGTTGGACGCATCTGGTCCGCCATCGGAGCCACGTCCTGCACCTATCATATTATGAATCTCATCGATGTAGATGATGGTATTTCCTTCCTTGGCAGCTCCCTCCATCACCATCTTGATGCGTTTCTCGAAGTCACCACGATATTGGGCGCCTGCGAGCATCTGCCCCATGTCCATGCCGTAGATGCGAGCGCCCTTCAGGCGCTCAGGCACCTGGTTCTCGTTGATGAGTTTGGCGAGACCATAGACCAAGGCAGTCTTACCCACGCCCGGTTCGCCAATGTGAAGCGGATTATTCTTCTCGGCACGGCAGAGCACCTGGATGGTTCTATCCTGTTCCTGCTCCCTGCCGATGAGCGGATTATGCTCCTCCACCTTGTCGGAGATGCAGGTTACGAGTTGGTGCCAATCCTGAGGCATTCGGCTTCTACCCTCCTCGTCATCCTCATCATAATCGTCATCGTAATCCCCGTCGTCGTAGTCGCCGTCGATGGAAATAGCACCTTCTCCCTGCTCATCGTTGAGCGGATAAAAGCTATCGATGCTGGCAAGAAACTCGCCCTGGCGGTCGCCCACGTTCTTGCCGAGCAGGAATGCCGCCTCGGAGTTTTGCAAGCCAAACATCGCCTGCACGAAGTGGGTTACGTTGACCAATTTTCTATCTGCGGCAGCAGCCAAGGCACAAGCCGTGCCAAACATAGTCTTGAAGAGCGACGAAGGCTCTGGCAAGTACTTGATGTTCTCAGGCACACGTTCCTGCTTGGCGAGCCAGCCCACCAACTCCTCGTGCATCTTGAGGCTTTCCACGCCCTCCTCCTGCAGGGCTTGGCAGAAAGCATACTGTCGGAGCAGCGACAAGAGCATGTGCTCAGGCATCACGAACTCGTGGTCGAAGAAGCGAGCCTGCTTCATTGCGTCATCCATCAAGACGTTCATATATCGGGTTAATCCCATACTTTCCATACTTGTTTCTTTCCTTTCTTTTTTACTTAAAGAATCGTTTCTTCACTGAAAGCATCATTTTGCATTTTTACATATTTCTCCACAAAATCTTTTCCAGCAAAAGGTGATTCATTTATTATTCTGGCAAATAAGTGAGCTTGAGCGGATACTTCTGCGAACGAGCTTTCTCCATCGCTTTCTCCACCTTGCTCTTGGCGATGTCGTAGCTGTAGGTACCCACCACGGCTTTCTCCTCGTGGTGTACCTTGAGCATGATGGCCTCAGCCTCTGCCTGCGACTTAAAGAAGACGGTTTCGAGGATATCGACCACAAAGTCCATCGGCGTGAAGTCATCGTTGAACATCATCACCACGTAACGTCCAGGCTCCTTGAGTCGGGTCTTCTGGCGTTCACGAATTGC
>DBLF01000035.1:0-10670 GCA_002297965.1 Candidatus Segatella papionis | reverse complement strand
TGCAAAGATACAATATTATTTAGAAAAACATAGCACTTCTCATCATAAATTTACAGGAAACGGGAAAAAAATGAAATTATATTGAGGAATTTTAAAAATTATTATTACTTTTGCAACACTAAATAAATAAAACAGAAGGATGAATACAGAAGAACAACTTCTTTTAGAGCAACTCAAACTTGGCAACGAAAGGGCATACGGCGTCCTCTACGAAAAGCATTATGCCGTATTGTGCCATTTTGCTAATTTTTACCTACATGACAAATTTGCAGCAGAAGCAGCTGTAGAAGATATTATCTATCATATTTGGAAAAATCGTGAGAAATTGAACATCAGTATCTCCATCCGTAGTTATCTAGTTAGAGCTGTAAGAAATAGATGCCTCGACATCCTCAAGCTCAAAAGAAATCAAACAGAGCTATCCATATCTAGCCTATCAGAAAAAGCTAATTATTATATAGATAACCAAATATCAAACGACTCGCCTCATGGTACCTTGCTTTCAAAAGAGCTCGAAGACAAAATCATCATTGCTGTAGAATCCCTTCCAACAGAATGCAAACAAGTTTTCGTGAAAAGCCGAATGGAAAACAAGAAGAACCAAGAGATTGCAGAAGAATTAGGCATTTCCATCAACACCGTCAAATATCACCTCAAGAATGCCCTCAAAACCCTACATGAAAAACTCGGGAAATATTGCTATCTATGGCTTTTTTGTGTGTTAACGAACTAAAAAAATGCGCTTTTGCACTACACTTTCCTGACAAAATATCGTCAATAACTTAAACGAATACAATATATGAACAAGATACAGTTTGAAGATTTAGCTATCAGATACTTTTGCGGAGACATAGACTCCACTAGCATCCTACTACTAAAAGACGAGATTAACAAGTCTAAGGAAGCTAAAAAAACATTTGAAAAGTTACAAGAAATATGGGGAGCAAGTATGACCCAAGAAGAACTAGACAGCTATGACTATACCGCTGCCTATCAACGCTTCTTGCAAAAAATATCCACAGGCTCAGAAGATAATGTTTCTGTGAGCAACATTTCCGAGGATAACAATAAGCAAAAAGCCTATACCTATATATATAAATGGGTAGGTGGTATTGCTGCCTCTCTCTTGATACTGTTGGGTATTACCTATATTTCCTATCAACAAGGACAAAAAAATCTTCAAAATACATTTGCAGACATTATAGTTAGTACCCCTAACGGTTCTTGCACAGACATAAACCTCCCAGATGGTTCAACTGTAAAACTCAACGGAGGTTCCAAGCTTTCATATTCTCAAGGATATGGAGTGAAAAATCGTATCGTAAAGCTAGAAGGCGAAGGATATTTTAAAGTAAAAAAAGACAGAGCCAAACCTTTCTTTGTCAAATCGCCCAACATTATTGTCAAAGTATTGGGAACCAAGTTTAATTTCTGCGATTATCAGCAAGATTCACAGGCTATCGTCACCCTAGACGAAGGCAAAGTCAACATGACCAGCATCGCTTCTAAAGAAGAAATCACATTGAGTCCAAATCAGCATGTTGTTTTTGACAAGAAATCTAGGAAAATGACATTAGCCGACATAAATTCTTTAGACAACAAACCACAATGGTCGAAAGGCATTATTGCCTTCAACGGAGAATCGCTCAAAGATATTGCCAGCAAATTGGAAAGATGTTATCCCGTAAAGTTTATCATCACTCCATCCAAGCAAAACTCCCTTCATTTCTATGGTACGTTTTACAAAGAGAACCAAAGCATCAAGGACATTATGGAAGCATTGGCTTCTACAGGTAAGATTACATATAAGATAAAAGGAAAGAACATCATTATCAATTAGAAAACAGACAAAATACAGAAAAAGACAAAAAAATCATTTTTTTGACTACCCCATGCGCTAACAATATCGTCTATAAGTCGATTAAACAACTATAATATTAACTTATACCGATTTGTCATGGAGATAAAAAAGCAAATGTTATTCACAGCTGCAGCTTTGTGCTTCACCATGGGTATCTCTGCACAAAATGTGAACATGCAAAATGTCACAGTTAAGCAAGCACTCAGCAAATTACAACAAACTTGCGGCTATTCTTTTGTTTACGAGGCAAAAGACCTAAACACCAACAAACGAGTTTCTGTAAACGCATCCAATTGCGCAGAAGCCATCGAGCAGGTGCTCGCCAATCAAGGAGTAACATACACCTTGAAAGGAAAGACCGTTGTCATTGCCAAAGCTTCTAGAAAGCAAAACACGCCTCAACACGCACAGCAGGCAAACAGCCAACGCCAAGTGAAAGGTGTCATAAAGGATGGCAATGGAGAGCCTATCATCGGTGCCACCATTCGCGTAAAGGGACATGAGAGCAATGGAACCATCTCTGACATGGATGGAAATTTCTCTCTGAACATCAACTCTGGCGATGAACTGGAAGTATCTTACGTAGGATACAACACTAAATTCATAAAAACAGGCAACTCCTCCAACCTCAGCGTCATCATGAAAGAAGACAACAAAGCATTGGAAGAAATTGTCGTTGTGGGTTACGGTACACAGAAAAAGGTTTCTGTGACGGGTTCTATGGCTTCTACCAAAGGTGATGACTTGGCAGCGGTTCCTACCCCAAACATCACCAATACTTTGGCAGGTCGCCTCCCTGGTCTTATCTCTTACAACCGAAGCGGTGAGCCTGGATACGATGATGCCGGACTTTTGATTCGCGGTGCCAGCACCATCGGAAACGCTTCGCCATTGCTTGTTGTCGATGGAGTTGCCGACCGTGCCGGTTCGTTAGGTCGTCTCGATCCTAATGACATCGAAAGTATCACCATCCTTAAAGATGCTTCCGCAGCCATCTATGGTTCCCGTGCTGCCAATGGTGTCATTTTGGTTACCACCAAACGAGGAAGCAAGGGAGACTTGAAAGTACAATATACTGGCAATGTGGGTGTTAGCACACCAACCGTATTACCCGAAATGTGTAGTTCTTGGCAATATGCAGAATTGCTGAACGAAATCACTCCAGGCAAATATTCTGCCGATGAAATTCAAAAGTTCAAAGACGGAAGCGACCCTGTCAACTATCCTAATATCGACGCTTTCGACACGATGTTGAAGCCAGCCATCCAAACTCAGCACAATGTATCAGCAAGTGGTGGTGGCAAGATGGTATCCTACTATGTGTCCTTGGGCTATCAGTATCAAGACAATTACTACAAGAACAGTGCTAGTAATTACAACCAATACAACTTCAGATCGAACATCGACATCACGCCATCCGACCTTTTGAAGTTTAGCGTCAACGTGGCATTTAGACAGGAAGACCGCAACTCCCCAGTTACTGGCTCCGAGGATATTTGGCGCTACTTAATCAAATACAACCCAATGGCCAACATTTGGTATCCTGGTACCGATTACGGAACCGTATCTTCAAAGCAAGACAATTTCTCTCCTGCCACAGGTATGGACAACACCATGGGTTATCAACGAGACCGACGTTCATATCTGAACGCCGACCTTACCTTGCACTGGGAAATGCCTTGGATTACCAAAGGTCTCTCTGTGGATGCAGGATTTTACATCGACCGCTCAGACGTATTCTATAAGAATTTCCAAAAGAAGTTCTATCTATACTCCTACGAGGACAACAATTATGTTCCTGTGCAGCAAGGTCAGAATATCTTGTCTGAAAATATGAACCAGACTTTGGGTATTACGATGAATGCCCGAATCAACTACAAACATACGTTCAACAAGGTACACAACTTGAATGCCTTCGTAGCTTGGGAGCAATACAAGAGTCGCTACGACTACCTCTATGGTCGTCGCCAGGACTTCGTATCGACCTCTATAGACGAGCTCTTTGCTGGTGATTCCAATACCGCTACCAATGATGGTACAGCCTCTGAAACCGCTCGTCTCAACTATTTTGGTCGTGTAGATTACGATTACGCTGGCAAATACCTATTCCAGTTTAACTGGCGTTATGATGGTTCCGAGAACTTCCCTAAGGGAAATCGTTTCGGTTTCTTCCCTGGTGTTTCCATGGGATGGAGAATCTCTGAAGAAAAATTCTGGAAAGATCACGTAAAATGGATGGATTACCTCAAATTACGTGCTTCATGGGGACAGATGGGTAATGACAAGGTTTCCGCTTTCCAGTATATCACAGCCTATACATTTAGCAATCCAGGAATCTTTGGAGCTGGCGGAGGAAAGATCAACACAGGTTTGAAACTCAACCGAACCGCCAATCCTAACATCACTTGGGAAGTTGCTGACACTTGGAATGTAGGTATTGAGTCCCAATTCCTCAACTATTTCAACTTTGAGGGCGACTTCTTCGTAACCAAGCGAAGCAATATTCTGACAGCTCGCAATGCAGCCATTCCTGAATATGCAGGCCTTCTGCTTCCTGATGAAAACATCGGTAAGTGTAAGAGCATCGGTACGGAGTTCACACTCGGCTACAACCGCCAACTCAATAAAGATTGGGGCATTCACCTGAGCGGTAACTTCAGTTACAGCCATGGCACCATCGACTATATTGACGAGCCTGAAGAGACTTTGGCTTGGCAGCGTCGTACAGGCAAGACCATCGGTACGCAAGGCAGCAACTACCTGATGTATGAATCTATCGGTATCTTCCGTACACAAGAAGAACTAGACAACTATCCTCATCTTTCAGACGCACGTGTTGGCGATGTTAAGTTTAGAGATGTCAATGATGATGGAAAGATAGATGGAGACGATAAGGTAAGAATGGACAAGCCAGCAGTACCAGAAATCATGTATGGTATCAACCTCGGCGCCAACTACAAGAACTGGAGCTTGAGCATGTTGTGGCAAGGTGCTGCCCGTGTATGGCAATACACCTTTATGGAAGCAGGTATCATCGGTAACTTCACCAAAGATTTCTACGACAATCGTTGGACAGAAGACAACCCTAACGCCAAATATCCACGTACCTACAACCGTGATGCTACTGTAACCGGTGGTGGAAACTACCGCAACTCTTTCTGGCTCAACAATGCCTCCTATCTGCGCTTGAAGAGCATAGAGTTAGCTTACAACTGCCCGAAGAGTTGGTTCAAGGGCACACCTATCTCTGGAGTTCGTTTATGCCTGACAGGCTACAATCTCCTCACCTTTACGGGCATCAAGAACATCGACCCAGAGACCCAGGAGAACAGCCAAGGATGGGCTGCATGGAACACTCCACAGTCAAAAGTTTACAATTTCGGAATTAACATCACCTTCTAATTAGAATCATTATGAAATTATATATCAAATACTTTGCCATAGGATTCATAACAACAGCTATGTTGACATCATGTGCCGACATTCTGGACAAGAAGCCTTTGACTGAAATTTCTGACAATGACCTTTGGTCTGACCCAGCACTTCTAAAATCGTTTGTCAACTCCAGATATAATCAAGTAGGAGCTAATGGAGCAGAATCTATGCAAAGTTCCATCGTTGATGAGACAGAACTTACATGGCTACGTGGATGCGAGACTCACAATTTCGCTCGCGTAAGTCCTACCGACTTAGGCCGTATGAATGGTGCCTGGTGGGGATGGGACAATCGCTCTTGGAGCACCAAGTGGACTAACATCTCCAATTGCAATATCTTCTTCGAGCATGTTGACAACGTCAGCTTTGCAGATGAGAGCACAAAGACACAGTTGATGGGACAAGTACGTTTCATCCGTGCCTTTGAATATTGGGATCTTATTGCCAGATGGGGAGCTGTGCCTATCATCACCAAGAGTTTCACCATCAACGACAGAGCAGAAATTGTGGACCAGAAGCGCAACACTTATAAAGAGTGTATCGATTTCTTGGTAAAAGAACTTGACCAAGCAGCACAAGAACTACCTGCCACTTGGAGTGGCGATGATTATGGAAGAGCCACCAGTGTTGCAGCACTGGCTCTCAAGTCCAGAATATTGCTTTACGCTGCAAGTCCTCTTATGAATGAAGATGTAAAGATTCCAGAGGTAGGATACACTACTCCTGAAGCAGACAGATGGCAAAAGGCTGCCGATGCAGCTACGGCGGCTCTCGATGCGGCTCTCAACGCTGGCTATCAGCTCTACAACCTAAACGCAGACCCGGCCAAGAACTATCAAATGATATTCATGGACAACACCTCTGCCAACAAAGAAACTTTGTTTGCACGTATGGGCACCAGCAGTGCTGACGGCGAAAGCATCTCTAGCTGCGATCAATATAACAATCCTAACGGATATGGAGGCTGGGGAGGCAACTGCCCTCTGCAAGAACTTGTAGATGCCTACGAGGTCGTGAAAGATGGCGTAGCTAGCAAATTCGACTGGAGTAACCCTGAGGAAAAGGCCAATCCTTACGCTAACCGCGATCCAAGATTCTATGCTTCCATCCTTTACGATGGAGCTAAGTGGATGACAAGAAATGTTGAAACTTATTTCGACGTTGATAACAATGGCAACATCACTGGCGGTGGTAAAGACACCAAATATGGCAACGACAGCTGGAATGCTTCTCCTACAGGCTACAACATGAAGAAATTCATGGACGAAAGCTACGTGTTGAACTCCTGGAACTTCTGTGCTCGTAATTGGATCCATCTCCGATTAGCAGAATTGTATCTTAACAAAGCCGAGGCACTTTACAACATCGGCGACGAGAATGGTGCAAGAGAGGCATTAAAGCCAATAAGAGAACGTGCCGGAATGCCAGCCATCACTGCCTCTGGGGCAGACTTGCTGGAAGCTATCAAGCATGAGCGCCGCATCGAGTTCGCCTTCGAAGAGCAGCGCTACTTCGACGTACGCCGCTGGAAAGACGCACCTAAGTATTTCGGCACCACCGTACACGCCATCACTATTAAGAAATATCCTGACGGAAAGAAAACATACGAAGTAGATAAATTGAGAAGCGATGTGGGCGGCGACCGCAAATGGGACGACAAGATGTACTGGTTGCCTATCACTAAGGCAGAAATGGACAAGAATCCTAATTTCGTTCAAAACCCAGGATATAGTAAATAAAAAGAACCATTATGAAGAAAATCATCATAAGCGTACTAGGTTTGTTCATGGTTTTAGTTAATAACGTCTGTGCCCAAGAGAAGCAAAACTTCCGAGAGTGGACACAGACCCCACCTATGGGGTGGAACAGTTGGGACTGCTATGGACCTACCGTCACAGAGAAAGAGACCAAAGCCAACGCCGACTTCATGGCAAAAAACTTGAAGCAGTATGGATGGGAATATGTGGTCGTAGATATTCGTTGGTTCATTGCCAACGACAAGGCTGGAGGTTACAACGAGAGCAACCCCGTATATGTCATCGACAATTATGGTAGATACCAACCAGCAGAAAATCGTTTCCCGTCATCAGTCAACGGCAAGGGCTTCAAGGCTCTAGCCGACTATGTACATAGCAAAGGCTTGAAATTTGGAATCCACATTATGCGTGGAATCCCAAAGGTTGCCGTCATGCGCCACCTGCCTGTCAAAGGAACCAACGGCATTACCGCCGACCAAATCTATAGTGAAGAAGGCAGATGCAAATGGCTAAAAGACAATTATACAGTAGATGCATCCAAGCCTGGAGCGCAAGAATACTATAACTCCATCTTCGATATGTATGCTGAATGGGGCGTGGATTTCATCAAGATAGACGACCTGTCTGCGCCAGACTATCATCAGCCAGAAATCGACATGATTCGAAAGGCCATAGACAGAACTGGCAGACCTATCGTGCTCAGTACCTCTCCTGGCGAGACCCCAGTCGCTGCTGCCAAACACGTGGATAGCCACGCCAATATGTGGAGAATGGTAAATGATGTTTGGGATGTTTGGGCAGACTTTACCCATCTCGTAAAGGTTGCACACGACTGGTATCCTTACATCGGAGAAGGCACATGGCCCGACTGCGACATGATTCCGCTCGGACACATTGCCATCCGTGGAGAAAGAGGAGAAGACAGAATGACTCGACTTACAAAAGACGAGCAATACTCGCTCATGACATTCTTCTGCATCTTCCGCTCACCGCTGATGTTTGGCGGCGATTTGCCTACCATCGATCCCTTTACATTGTCATTGCTCACCAACAAAGGTGTTTTGAAAATGCATAAAGACGGAACCCATGTTCGGGAATTGTTCAATGATGGCAAGAAACTAGCCATAACATCAAAAGACGCAAAGAATGGCGCTACATATTTGGCCCTGTTCAATCTCGCCGACCAAAAACAGCAAATAGAAGTACCATTAAATTCTTTAGGTATTAAAGGAGCTAAGAAAGCTACCCTACTTTGGGACAATAAGCAAGTAGGGAAGGTAAAAGGCAAAGTAAAAGCTAACCTCAATCCTCATGCTTGTACATTATACAAATTAGATTGATACAGAAAGTTTCAAAAATCATTCTATTATACTTCAGAAAAAGACGTGCTTGAACAATAATTTGTTGCTCAAGCACGTTTTTTTAAAAGAAGTTCTAAACAAAAAATGGTATGAAGAAAATATTTATTTCAATCCTCGCATCCATGTTCTTGAATGCACCATTACTGGCTCAAGAATACACGGTACTTTCGCCTGATGGGCACATAGCTTTGGCAGTCTCCAACCAAGAACAGCTGACCTATTCCGTTCAGCTGGATGGAAAAACGCTTATCGCCCCATCTCCTATGGGATTTCAGTTGAAAGACGAAAAAGAGATGAAAGGCAATTTTAGCATAGAGAATGATGCTAAGGTAAAAAACGGAATAGAGGCCTGGACCCCTGTAGTTCGCAACAAACATACCGAATGTCGAGTTCCTTACCAGGAGCTCACATTGAACCTAAAAGAAAAAGGTGACCCATATCGCCGTATGGATGTTGCTTTCCGAGTGATGAACGATGGCGTAGCCTTCCGCTACACGCTTTATGGAAACTCAAGATTGGGAAATCGACACATCACCAAAGAACTTACTGGATATTCTGTTCCAGAGGGGTCTATTCTTTGGATACCTGATTTCGCTTATGAGAATCATGGCAAAAGCTATAAGTCATCACAAGAAGGAGTTTTTGAAAAAACTCCCGTCAAGAACATAAAGACAGACATCCATGCTGGTTTACCAGGCTTGATCAAAGTAGATGAGAGCAACTGGATGGCTATTACCGAGGCCAACCTAGACAATTATCCAGCCTTCTATTTAGGTAGAAGCCAGGAAGCAAAGGGAGGCTACCAAATGTTAGACACCAAGCTAACCCCAATTTGGGGAGAAGACGAGAACGGTGTGAAAGCTAGATTTGACGAGGCAACGAACTCTTCATGGCGTGTCATCATGATTGGGCACAATCCCGGCAAATTTATAGAGAGCGAAATTATTCGTTCACTCAACCCAGACTGTGCCTTAAAAAACACAGAATGGATAAAGCCAGGAATGTCGGCTTGGGATCATTGGTGGAGCGGCGAAGTAAAGATGGAGCAAAGCGTCATCAAGCAATACATTGACCTTGCTGCCAAAGAGAAATGGCCATACATGCTGATAGACTGGACTTGGTATGGAGAATTCAATAATCCAAAAGCCGACATCACCAAGGTGGCTCCTCAGCTCAATATGCCAGAAATCATCCAGTACGCAAAATCTAAGAATGTGGATATTTGGTTATGGCTAAGATGTGAAGATGCCAACAACAACGACCAATACAAACAAGCATTCCCACTCTATCACAAATGGGGCATTAAAGGAGTGAAAATAGACTTTATGGATCGAGATGACCAAGACATGGTAAACTGGTATCGTCGCATCATCAAGGCAACTGCAGACAATGAGCTGATGCTTGACCTACACGGAGCCTACAAACCCGACGGCATAGAACGTACCTATCCACACATGCTAACCAGAGAAGGCGTGATGGGAGAAGAAAACTACAAGTGGTCAGACAAGATGACTCCAGAGCACAACGTGACGCTGGCTTACACTCGCTTGTTAGCAGGGCAGATGGACTATACTCCTGGTGGTTTCCTCAATGTTACCCAGAAGCAATTCAAAAATCAATCGCCAACACTCGTTTCAAATACTCGTGCCGCAGAACTTGCCAAATTCGTAGTATATGAAAGCCCATTCATGTGTTTCTGCGAACATCCTGACCACGTATATGGACAAGTGGGCGAAGACTTTGTGCAAAAAGTTCCAACTACTTGGGATGACATTAAATTCTTAGGAGGAACACCCGACACTTACGTAGCTTTAGCCAAAAAGACGGGCGAGCAGTGGTACATAGGTATCATCAACAACAGCAAACAGCGCACCATCCAACTCGACTTGAGCTTCTTACCAAAAGGAAACTATGAACTAGAGTATTGGAAAGATGGCAAAAAAGCCAATTCTATAGCAACTGATTGCGAACATAATAAGACAAAGATTGCTTCCACCAAATCTTTGAACGTCAAGTTAGCTAATGCTGGAGGCTATGTTTGTATCATTAGTCGAAAGTAATTAAAAACGAAAAAGGGGAACAAGCCAAAGATATGATGGCGTGTTCCCTTTTAATTATTAATCGTACCTAGCTAGTTGATAGAAGTACCTAGCTAGAGGATAGAAGTACCTAGCTAATTGATAGAAGTATCTAGCACTATTTCTTGTAAGCGTTTGTAATCTCCACGACATAGACATCATGGAATCCGCCCTTCTC
>DBLF01000067.1 GCA_002297965.1 Candidatus Segatella papionis | reverse complement strand
ATCGGCAGCGGAGTCTTTACCCGCAAGGGGTTGCCGATAAGAGCCTACGCAACAGAGTTGCGATTGTTTGTCGGCTGGCGCATTAATTACATCCTTTCGCTCTTTATGTTGCCTGGCATAAGATTCTACTCTTTTCCTAACGAATGCTGTTTGCTTCTTATAAGCAAATAGAAAAAGAATGAAAAGAGAGGTTATCAGTAAGCATCCAACCCCCTATGTTAATATAACTCTGTATCCCCAGTGTTTACTGGGGATACAGAGTACTTTAAGAAATTGGACTTTTCAGATTTTCAAACAGGTTTAAAGGTACTTCTATAAATTTATCATACTATTTTTTCATCTTCTTTGGCAGTAAGTAAAGTTACCAATTCTTCTGTCGTATAAATTGACAAGGAAGATGTTTACCCATCAAATCCAAAACTTCAACAATTTTGGACACTACAAGAAGTGATTCTCTCACATTAACATATTTATATTTATGAGCTACATACATAGCTGTAACATAAGATAATGCCGAGGTCATTAATTTTACTTTTCCTAATACTCCAAAAGCGAAATTGTCCTATCATCTCCTTGCGTATCTCGTTTAGTTTCTTGTCCATTTTGAATTAAAGTCTTTAGATTTTGTTCCCCAGAGCGTATCGCTCTGCGCTGGTCGCCACTCGAATGGGGAATTTTTATTCTTCTTAATGTCTAAGCCATTGTTCCAAACAAGACTTAAAAGCATCTATACCTACAATTTCAACCTTTGGAAATGGTATAGTTTCCAAAACCTTGAAATGTTTATCCTCTGTTACGATACATTTGGCATTGGAGGCTATTGCACAATCCACAAACTTATTGTCATCCTTATCAGCATCTATCAAGCCAAAAGAAAAATGTGGATCCAGCCGAATGACATTGGGACGAGTCAATATTGCATAAATTATGGCCTCAGAAATCTGAGGAGAAAGATTTCTCGCCAACACCTCGGAATATTCCTCAATGATTTCATTAGACACACAAAGCTTATAGTCGCCTCTTAGAAAAGCATTCCAAATATTGCGGTAAGGACTCTTCGGGGCGATTGACATAATCAAACAATTTGTGTCCAAAACAATATTCATAGCACCAGCTATTAAAGTGTTGGTTTATTATATGGTGTGCGCTCATGAAGATGGCGGAAACTCTCTATGCGTTCTTCGCTCAAAGAGCCATCATTCCACATTCTATCCATTTCTGCATCAGCCATCTTAACAAAATAATCAGAGATTACCTTGTTTAAGTCTTGCAGAGCCTTTGGAGTCTTAATAAAAGACAACATATCCAAAAGCTGCAATTGTGCTTGATTCATTGATGCTATTTGTGCCATATTATGTATCTTTTAAATTCTTTTGGCAAAGATACGACTTTCTTTCTAAACAACCAAATGTTTTTGTAAGAAATGTTATTTTTAGGGCAAATTATATAGAACTCATCCAAGATTGTTGTTCCCGAACCACCAACTTATTCAAGGTTGGCAGCATCTGCTCTATCTTGCCCTAATAGATGCGGTCATCACCCAAAAGAGGGCATGGGAAAGGACGATTCTATCCTCAGAAGGATGATAATAGAACATATCGTCTTCGGGATTTTGGTTCATAAAACCATAGAAGCTATCAAACGATTCGCCTTTTGGCGCAGGGAGGAGAGCGGTACGCTACTTTCAACACCGGTCACTTCGATAGGAAAACGTGACCTGTGACCGTGACTTTTCCTTTTTTCCTATTCTGACGATACTTTCGGTGTGCGACGGATGGCGGCGAGGAGGTCGAAGAAGCCGTGGGGCTTATAGAGGTCGTGGGTGAGGAGCTGCTGCAAGGTTTGCTGGTGCTTATGGACGAAAGTTTCATCCTGCCCCTCCTTGCACTTGCGATATTGGCGGGCAGCCATGCCCAGGAGTTTGCGAAGACGATAGTTGGCGGTGGTGTCGAGATGCTCCCGATAGCCTCGTTGCTCCAACTTCTTGGCGACGGTGAGGAAGAGGGTGGACAGGAGGCGGAAGGCTTTCTGACGACTCTGGAGCTGGGTGTCGGTATCATCGCCCAAGAGCTGGATGACCTCGGCGAAACTCGCCTCTTGCTCTCGGAGGAAACCGTAAGTGGTGGTGGGTCCCTCCGTTTGCTTCAACCCCAAAGGGTCGGAGACATAAAGCTTGCGAGACTGTATCTTCTCCCTTCGCTGTTGTATCTGCTTCAAGACGGCGGCTTCCTCGACGAGGGTGCCAGCGAGACTGAGATAGTCTTCGGTATCTTGATAGATGGATTTGGCGATGCGTACCGAACTTTTGGCTTCGAAGAGGGGGCGATGCTTGGTATAGAGATCGGATAGCGACTGCTGCAATGCCAGCGACACATAACTGCTTGCCACGGGACTCTCCTGCGTAAGCACGGAGGCTTCCTGTCGCCAACGATTGAGGCATCGGAATAGCTCCATATCCTCCACCCCATCCACCAACAGGGCCTCTAGCTCTTCCTTCATCTTGCCATAATAGAAGGTGTAACGTATCTGGGTAGGCTCCTCGTCGGTAATCTCGACATAGGGGTTCTTGGCAATGTCGGAGAGTGCCAGGGCTGTATTGCCCAAGCCATAGACGAGCTTATAGTTGCCTTTGATTTGGAACAGTCGGCCTTCGAGACCGGCGAACTTACCACTGAGAATGCGTATCTTTTTCTTTTTCAGGAAATAACTGTAGGGCTTGCGAAGCACCATCACGTCTTGCTCCACAAAGGAGAGATAGTCTTTGAAGAGGCGTATCTGATACTCGGGAACGATGATGGGACGCTCGTTGACATCGGTATAGAGTTTGCTACCCATCGCCGCATTGTCGAGCCATTGCTGAAGCAACGACAGGGTGGTCTGCACGAAGACCAAACCGGGGATGACCGGGGCATGGACCACCTGCGGCTTGCCCGTAACCTCATCCGTGAAAGTTTGGTTGCGCAAGGGCAGGAACGTTTTGAACGAAGGGGCATTTTTACCCCCCCATAATCCTGCTCGAAGCCTGCCACACGGTAGGTATCGAGGTTCTGCTTGACGAGACGTTCTTGGTGACGAGGGGTCGAGACGATGTACCAGCTCATAAAGAATCTATCGGATGAAGTATGGATATACGACTTTTCCTCTCAAGAAGCCTAAGCCTTGAGAGGTATGGGGAGCAAAGGGCGCTAGCGAGCCACTTTGGATAGCTTGAGACTGGCAGCAGAAAAGTGCGGAGCCAAACTCAACGCTTTTATGTCTTGAGAATGACGGACACCCATCGGGGACATCCTTTTTGTATTTTTACTCATAGACACATCATAAAGTTAGATACGATTACTCCTATCGATATAATAGTTGCAAAGTTAGTATTATTTTCTGATACGACCAAAATAAAAGTAAAGAAAATAGCTTTTTGAATTAAAATGAACCAAAAAGAGCCGATATTTTGCAAAATATTGACATAATTAGACGAGCTGCATCAGCGACTTGAGCGGAACGATTCTTTCAAGCCCCGACTGGTAATATATTTTCACCTTGCCACGAGGCAACAATTGAAGCCGACTGTATCTAGGCGGAACCACCGACTTGCCATTGCGCCCTAACACTCCCCATGAGCCAGAGATTGACTCATAGGCGGCATAATCACCCACAAAGGAGGAAATAAATCGGTGCATCGGCTCCAAAATAATATCCTCGGCACTCACTCGCAAACCGTAGCGGCTAATATAAGTACTAAACTCCTTGTAAGGCACCACATTCTTAAGATACTCTTTCTGCTGCGCCTTGGTCATTTTGGCAAAATTGCCCGCTCGCTTCACCGTGACCATCATGTCGCTACCCTGCACTTGCACTCCTGGCTTCAGCGACGGAGGCAGAAGTCCCTTACCATCCCTGAGTCCCGAAAACATACCTGCCCAATTGCGCTCCTTATCGGGCAAACCAAACTTGCGATAATTGCCTACATTGTCGATAATCATGCACACTTTCTTTTTGTTCTCCCGATTGATGCGCAACCCTCTGCCCACCATCTGCAGGTATTTGGCGAGGGAGAGCGTGGGACGTGCCATCTGGATATACTCTACATCGGGACAATCGAAGCCTTCGTCGAAGAGGTTGACGTTCACCAGACAGTCGAGTTCTCCCTTTCGGAACGCCTCCACCATCTCGGAGCGTCGCTTGGCGGGCGTGGTGCTGTCGAGTGCCGTAGCCCGCAGCCCCTGCTGCTGATAATATCGGGCTATCTCCTGGGCATGACCGATGTCGATGGCGAAGACAATGCCTTTGCGACCCTCGGCATACTGACAGAGGCTCTCATAGAGTCGCTTGATGCTGTCGGGCACATTGAGTTTCTCATCCATCTCGCTGGTGGCATAATCGCCATCGGCTCCACGGGTTTTCAGACGGTCAACGGTGAGCTGTTCGATGGAATATTTGCCAATAACCACATAGTCGTAAGGGGCAAGATAGCCTCGGTCGATGAAGCTTCGGGTGGGAGGCGACACGAGCAGGTACTCGAAGAGTTTGCTAAAGGACTGCTTCTTCATGCGGCATGGGGTGGCGGTCATCCCCAACTTGAAGGCGGAGCGATGCATTTCAAACACATCTTGATAGGAATCGGCAACGGCATGATGAGCCTCGTCAACTATGAGAAGCCCCACATCGTGGGTGAGTTCTCCCCCTTCGTATGGGATGGAATCAGCGGTTGCCAGCTTCTTGGCATGACGAGCCAGCCACTGCACGGAAAGCACCTTGACCCGACAGGAGTACTTCGACATCCGGAAGCTCTCCAGGAAACGAATCACGGTGTGCTGCGCCTGTTCCACCAGTTCACGACGATGGGCTATAATCCATACATCGCCCTCGTGGTTACGAAGGAACCACTGCACGACGGCAGCCATCACCACAGTCTTGCCTGTGCCCGTGGGCATCTGCACCATCACGGAATTGCCAGTAGAAATGCGCTTACCCTTCTTGTCATAAAACACCCCATGCTGCTTTTCGGAAAAGACAGCAATGATGTCTGCCAGCATCTTCTGCTGGTAGTCGTAAAGTTTGATTCTTGACATAAGAAAAGAGAATGATTCAACTTCACTTAATTCCCC
>DBLF01000112.1 GCA_002297965.1 Candidatus Segatella papionis | reverse complement strand
TCTCTTCGGGCGTGGCTGGCGGTGCCGACATCAACCTCAACGTGACCGAGGTGGTGGTGGCCACCGAATGCGTTTATCACGATGCTTACTGTGGCGACGAATGTGAGTACGGTCAGATACTCGGAATGCCTGCCACCTTCAAGACTCCTAAGGAATATGTGCAGAAGGCACTCGCCATCAATGAGTTGCCAGAAAACAAGCATCCTCATATCCACGCCGGTCAAATCGTGAGCGGCGAATGGTTTGTGGATAGCAAGGAGAAGATGCGCTCTATCCTTGAGCACTTCCCTCATGCGATGGCTGTGGATATGGAGAGTTGCAGCATCGCGCAAACCTGCCACATCTACAAGACTCCGTTCATCTCCTTCCGCATCATCAGCGATGTGCCTTTGAAGGACACCAAGGCACAGCAATACTTCGACTTCTGGGCGAAGATGGCAGAAGGCTCGTTCAATGTCACCAAGGCTTTCCTCGAAAGCATTTAGAAGTGAAGAACGAAGAGTGAAGAGTGAAGAATCCAAATGATTTTTCACAAGACATTAAACACTACACATTAAACATAAATAAAATGAACAAGATACCAAGTTTCACTATCAATCATAACAAGTTGCTCCGTGGCATCTACGTGAGTCGCAAGGACGAAGTAGGCGGAGAAGTAGTAACCACCTTCGACATCCGTATGAAGGTGCCTAACCAGGAGCCTTGCCTCCACAACGGTGCCATCCACACCATCGAGCACCTCGCCGCTACTTACCTGCGCAACGACCCCGAGTGGAAAGACCGCATCATCTATTGGGGGCCAATGGGCTGTCTTACAGGCAACTATCTCTTGATTCGTGGCGACTACGAGAGCAAGGACATCGTAGAGTTGATGAAGCGCACCTTCAAGTTCATCGCCGACTACGAGGGCGAGATTCCTGGTCAGGCTGCGAAGGATTGCGGCAACTACCTGCTCCACGATCTGCCAATGGCAAAGTATGAGAGCAAGAAGTATCTAGAAGAGGTCTTGAATGTTATCAAGCCAGAAAATCTCATCTATCCTACTCAGGACTAAAAAACAAGACAACATCCAAAAGTTCCTTCAGCATTTCGCTCAATTCATTGATTGACATCGAGTTATACTGAAGGAACTTTTATCCACCTTCGTCCCCAGCTAGGCGTTCCGACGGATTTGCAATCCGTCGTCAAAAAAGGTTCGACCTATTTATTTTGCGGATTTGCAATCCGCCTCTCTCAAGTGTCCCTTCAATCAAAGTCAAAGAAACCTTCTTCAGAAGTCAAAGAGACCTCCTTTGGACGGCAAAGAAGGCTTCTTTGAAAGTCTTTTGACTACCGTCGGAAGATCTTTTGACTATAGTCAAAAGACTTTCTGACTACCGTCAAAAGCTTTTTCGACTGCCGTCAAAAGCCTTAAGGAGAGCATTTCTTTTCCTTCTAGACTTAGTATTCTGTCCTTAACAGAAAGTGGTTTACACCTTCTATGTTATATTTACTGATTCACTATACACATTTTTTATTTCCTTACTGAAATACTATACATATTTAGCAAAGCTTTACTGAAAAGGCTGCCCTCTTCCTCCAAAATAGTCCTTACTTAAAAGTTCCTTCAGTAAAACTCTCTGACAGATAACAATTTATCCAAAATGCTGAAGGAACTTTTGTATTCACGTACTCATTTCGCCGTTTCAAATAATTAATTTGCTCATTTCCTCCACCTTTATTAATTTTGCATCCAACATCGACATGGAGCCATATAAGGAGCAGTTGTAATGCATTGAATATTTGTCCAATATTTTCCGCATAGTATACACCTTCCTTTTTATTGCTTCCATGACGATGATTCCTTGCAACCAAGGAGCAATATAAGTAGTAATCAAAAACAAAGAGAAAATGAACACAATGAAAATGAAAAAGAAAGAAATGGAGGCGAACCCTATGAAGCGTACGAACCATACGAAGGTAACCACCTCCCCACAACGACAGGTGGCAGGACTCAACTGCCCCCAGTGTCACACATTCATCCCGACCTCCATCACGGAGCTATTGAGGGCTATGTCTTTGGTCTGCCCATGCTGTCAACTACGACTCAGTATCGATCCACAGAAATCCCAAACAGCATTGGATGCCTTGGGTAAAATTCAAGCCGCACAAAGACAATTGGAGCATCCATAAGAGAGAAAAGAAGGCTAAATGCCGTTCTTTCCCTTGGCAGATGAAGGCAAAAACAGAAACAAGGAACGTTTCGGGAGGTGGAAAATTTGACTTGTAGTCATAACCAAAACATATAAATACGCCCGAATTTCATATAAGGTGCGATATTTTAACGAAAAACAACAATAATTACCCCCCCTTAACTTAAAATTTCTTATATTTGTAGGCAAATTCGAGTAAGCATGATAAATAAGAAAAATCTTAAGCTCCTTTTGCTGAGCCTAGTTTCCGTATATTCGCTTGGGGCACAAGCGAGGATGATGAGGTCTGACGAACACCCTGGTTCCAACTTCATCATCACCCTTCCTGCCGATTCTGCAAGGATGCCTCTTTCCGACAGCGAACTGTGGGAGAAGGCTGCCGTGGTAAGGTTTCCTGTGGGCAGTGCCTATATACCTTATTCTGACCCGGGCTTCCGCAATGTAGTGAAGGAGGTGGAAAAGTTGAAGGATGGCTATGAGGTCTGTCGTCTCCTGGTGATTCGAGGCAGTGCCTCGCCAGAGGGCGGCGTCAAGAACAATACCCGTTTGGCTCATCAGAGAGCGAAGGCGTTGGTGAAGGTTTTGTCAAAATATATTCCTCTTCCCGATTCTCTCGTAGAGGAAAGATATATCAATGAGGATTACGCCGGTCTTCGTCGCTTGTTGGAGGAGAAGCCAACGGCGTATAGCCAGCAGGTACTCTCCATCTTAAAGAAGTACGAAGACCAAGACGCCCAAGTCAAGCAAGCCCTGCAACGCTTGAATGGTGGCAAGACATGGCGCCTCCTGCTCCGTGATTACTTCCCGGAGCTAAGAGCCAGCCGCCTCGTGCTGTTCGTAAGCAAGAAGGTCGATAACATCCCGCTAGGCGATAACACCCCGCTAGGCGTTTCGGCGGATTTGCAATCCGCCGTCAAGCAAGCTGTAACCAACGAGCAAGCAAGTGTGGACACCATATCTGCTGACACCTTGCTTACTGCGGATTACAAATCCGCAGCTCCCCCTACGGGGCAAGATAGCTTGCTGGAAGCAGCACGTCCTTCTGCTCACCCTGGCTTGAACATCAAGACCAATGTTCTCTACGACATTGCGATGTTCGTCCCACAGTTCGGTTATGCTCCAACCCCTAACGTGGCAATAGAGTATCTCCCGAAGTCAGGACACATCACCCCAGTGCTAGAGCTAACCTGGTCGCCATGGCGCAACGACAACCGTTCGAAGACATGGATTATCCACAACCTCCTTTTGGAAGGCCGCTATTATATAATAGGTAGCAGCTATACAGGTCACTATTTTGCCGCCTACGCCAATATGGGAACTTACGACCTCCAGTTCAACTCCACCAAGGCGTATCTCGCCGACAAGTGGGGCAAGACTTACGGCTTCGGCATCGGTTGGGGCTATGTGAAGCGATTCACCCCAACTTCCCGATGGAAGTGGGAGGCGAATGCCGCCCTCGGTTATCTCCACAGCTCTTACGACAAGTACCACGATGCCGAGAGCTGGGCGGAACCAGGCAACACCTACTTCAACTGGCACGAGAATCCAGCCGACTACCATCGTTACAAGAACCACCTCAATTATTGGGGCTTGACTCGACTCGGCTTCTCCATCAGTTACGACTTGTTTTAGTAAAAAAGAATAAACAATTTAGAATTAAGGATTAAGAATGAATAAAGATATATCCGTTAGGCGAATAGACCCCGTTAGGCGTTCCAGCGGATTTGCAATCCGCTGGCAAGGGGCGAGCAAGCTGCTAGGTCTATTCCTGCTACTAGCATTCGCCTCCTGCACCGACATGCACGACCCTCTGCTCCATACTGCCGGCAAGGTGGAGGTGAAGCCCGAGGTAGAGCAATCTGTGCACATCGAGACCATGTGGCAAGCCGACTGGCAATCCAAATGGAATGTGGATTGGAACGAAACTACGCAAGGAAAAATCGGTTACACCTTACCCGAGACCTACCACATGGACTACTTCACAGCTGGAGGCTCTTGGCTCAACGACCGAGACATGGCGAGCAGCAGTGTGCGAGTGGATTTAGGACATGGCACCTACGACC
>DBLF01000097.1:11093-18734 GCA_002297965.1 Candidatus Segatella papionis | reverse complement strand
ATTAGATAAAGATTATGGGGCACTTTTTGAAAAGGATGAAGAGATTATATTTAAGTCTCTTTCGCACCATGTCTATTCTTCCAAGCTTATAACGAATGCCATATTTGATTATGACAAAGATGAATCTTATAATTTAGAAGAGGGGATTTGCCAACTAAGTTACCTTAAGTGTGAAAATTTAGAATTAAGATTCTATGATTATATTTCTTTGTTACGATTAACAGAAGTGTTAAAGTGGGCTGATGATACCACTTTGCGTGATATAGAAATTATGGTTCAATATGGTGAAGATTATACTTTAAAAAATATATTAAAAATAAGACTTTTGTATCCTCGTTTGAGGAAGGTATCCATTGTGAATTCACCCAAAAGTCAAGAATGCATATACAGTCATGAAGAAATATTCATCATTTACACAAGTCAAGAGATAAATGACGAATCTCGTTGTGGCATATGTTCTCCTTGGTATTATTTGCCAAAGACGGAGCTCTATATGGAGTCTCTCTCTTATAATAATTGCTTAAATGCAAAAATATCAATAGACAGATTTGGAAACATTAAAAATTGTCCTTCGATGGCTAAGTCATGGGGAAAGTTTGGCGTTTGCACACTCTCAGAAGTAGCTAATAACAAGGACTTTCAAAAAATATGGTTTATTAAAAAGGATGATATAGATAAATGTAAAGAATGTGAATTACGTTATATGTGCCAAGATTGTCGGGCATATATAAAAGATAAAGAAAATATCTACTCTACACCAATAAAGTGTAACTATGTTCTTTAATAAGAAACTTAAAAGAATATTATTTATGAAAATAGTACAATCATTTTGGACCAAACCTCTTTTTGCAGATGAGCAAAATGTCTATCAAAATAGATACAATGGCGGTTGGATAAACTATCGTTATTGTCTTCTTTCTATGGCTTATAGTTGTTTGACGATTTCTAAGGTATATCCAGAGTTAGAAATCTATACAGATGATTATGGTATCAAACTGTTGGAGGAAGAACTCTGCTTGCCATATAAGGCTTTTCATGCAGATCTTAATGTTATAGATTTGGATCCCGCATTATGGGCTTATGGAAAATTGTTTACTTATTCTTTGCAACAGAATTCTTTTCTTCATGTAGATAATGATATATTTATTTGGGGTGGGTTCCCTAATGAGATAATTAACGCAAGTGTAGCTTGTCAGAACATAGAGCAAATTGTACCTAATTCAACTGATGATTATATACGTGCTTTGGATTATATTCATAAAAAGTTCAAAAGCATTCCTCGCTTTTTTGGTGAAGGCGAGAATACTCATGCAGCCAATATGGGCATCTTTGGAGGAAATGATTTACAATTTATTCATCATTATTCTGTGGAGGCAATGAACAACGTACATTCAATGTATGAGGATATACTTTGTTCTGGAAGAAATAAAGGTAGATTTAATGTCCTCCTAGAACAACTATTCCTTACTAAATATGCACAAAAGCAGAATAGAGCAATCTGTTATTTGTTAAAAGAGTCGGAAACTACTGATATAACAAGATTTTTGTCTATAGAAGCAGCGCAATATGAAGGAAAATTTATGCATAGTTTAGGAGCGTTAAAACAGTCTCCTTATATTTGTGAGCAGATTGAGTATAGAATGAAAAGTGATTTTCCAGAATACTATAATCACATTGTTGACTATTTGAAATCAAAAGGATTTTCTTTTCCAATAAATGAACAGTCAATGTCTAAATATGATGATTTTAATGATATATATAGTCAAATTAAATCCATAAAAGAGCGTGATGATATATTAAGTAAAGTTCACGTAAAATTGAAACCGAAATACTCTTTAGAGATGATAGATAAGAATCTTTATTTGCAAGATGGAATTAAAAAACATCAGCTGAAAAATTGGGGAAAGTTCTTGTCCTTCTTTGAGAGTGCAGCTACAGGTGAGGAAGTTTGTCAATATGTAAAGGCACAAAAAATACTTCCTTCGATATCATTAGAACAATTGAGACAATCTGTCTTTCATTTGATAATGCAAGGACTTTATATGAATAAAACTTTAGATTTAGCATAATTTTTACGATAATGAAAAAAAGTGTTTTTATTATAACGTTCATACTTTTAAAGGTGTTGGCTGTATACTCTCAAACTATCAATGGTATAGTTCTTGGACAAGACAGAAAAGAACTGGGGAGGGTAAATGTTACAGCTTTTACTTATGATTTTCGTTTCATAACAGGAATGTCAACACATGAAAATGGCTCCTTTTCTTTGGTATTACCTGATACGATAAAAAGTTGTTATTTGACAGTTAGTTATGTGGGGATGAGGACTGATACAATTGATGTGAAGTCTTTACCACAAAACAATCTGGTTATTCGTTTGTCTTCAGATGCTCATATGCTTGGGGACGTGACGGTTGTGGGGATGCGTCAGATGTTTAAAAATCAAGGTAACATGATTGTTGCAGATGTCCAAAATTCAATTCTTAGTAAAAGTGGTACGATAAATAATCTGATGAATCAGATACCTTTTGTTTCGGGTAGTGATGGAGAATTTTATGTTTTTGGAAGAGGAAAAGCATTATTGTACCTGAACGACAGAAAATTATATAATGCCAATGAACTGAATAGCCTTTCATCTGAACGGATTAAAAAGGTTGAGGTAATAACTAGCCCAGGTGTCAAGTATGCATCAGATGTAAATGCCGTTATTAAAATTTATACAAAGGATAATCCTAATGGATTGGGTGGAAATGCCATGTCGTATCTTCGTCTGGGAAGAAAATTTCTTGATGTTGAAAATGTAACCTTAACTTATAATCATAACAAATTGCAGGTCTCTAGTGGCTTGTCTTTCAATGATATAAGAGCCTTGCAAAAAGCTTCTGATTATAGTGAGATTCTGCGCCCGCAATCTGTAACGACAGATGATGTTGAGATGAATTATAAAGGGATGAACCCGAATGCAAACGTTGAGCTTAATTATAAAATTAATGGCAAGAGCAGTATTGGAGCAAATACGCAGATAAATTGGAACAAAATAACCCATGACATTCAGCTAAAGTCTTTAGTTCATCGTGTCGTAGGTGCAGAAATTTTTGATACTTCCGCAGATAACATTTCTTGTATGAAACCATTGAAGTGGTTAACTAACTTATATTATTTGGTAAAGTGGCAAAAAACGCGGTTGGAAGTGACGAACGATTTGTTGTTGGGGAATCAAAGCCACTTATTTGATTATGTAGAAAAGAATAATTCCCAGGTTCGTACAAATGGAATGAATCATAACTTTATGAATTCTTTGATAACTGATGCTAATACACAGTTAGGAAAAAATATTTCTATGAGTTATGGTGTGGAGTTAACTTATTCACAAGAGAAACAGAAATTCTCTTTTACGGAAAAAAATATAGAAACCAGTTTGAATGCTAGCAATAATGAACGTCGTCAATTGTTGAATGCAGACTATGTTTCTTTCTCTTATAGTGTAGGGAGATGGAATCTTTCTGGAGGGCTACGTTATGAGCATACCAAGTTGAATTATTATGAAAATGGAGTAAAAAGTAGCATGCAAAGCAGTACCTATGATGATATTTTACCTAATATTGATGTTAACTTTAGAAACACTAAGGGATTCAATGCTAGTGTAGGTTATCGTAAGTCTATAGTGAGGCCTAACTATGCTTCGCTTAATGACAATCTCCAATATCATAGCAGATATGAATATGTTCAAGGAAATTCAAAGTTGAAACCAACTTATACGAACTCTTTGCATATTCTAGCTTCCTATAAGAACCTTCGAGTTATTGGAAGTTATGATTTCATAGATGGTAAGATAATGGTCAATCGTGGTATTTATGGGAAGGATCAAGATGTTATTTTAGCGCAGACAATAAACTTGCAAAAGTTTAGATGTATGAACTTAGGAGTTAATTGGTGGCAGCAGTTCGGATTTTATACTCCTTATTTGGAATTTAATTTTGGAAAACAGGACTTCAAGTATGAATTTATGGGTGCAGGCACGAAATATGATAGACCTTTTTATAATTTTAAAATTCATCATACTTTTCGTCTTCCAAGTAACATTCAAGCTATGTTGTTTGTCGATTATGAAGGTAAGAAATATGAGGCTTTTAGAATGCGTACGGAGCAATGGAGCACCCTGTTGTCGCTTGGCAAAACATTTAAGGGTGGTTGGTTTATGCAGTTGTCTGCCAATAATATTTTTTGTTCTAGTAAGAATACTTCCATTACTTATTGTGATTGGGTGCAGCAAGCGACATACAATGATAATGACCGAAGAAATATTGCCTTGTTGTTGTCTTATAATTTTAACTACAAGAATAAGAGGCATAACACGAGGGTAAAAACATCAGAATTTAGTAGATTTTAAATTATATATGGAAATGAAAAGAGATTTTTTATTTTTTGTGCTTATCCTAACCTGTGCTTTTTTCACAGGTTGTGGATCTGTTGCACCAGTATTTTCAAATGCATCGGATTGGGCATTTTATAGTGCAGGGACAAAGGCTGTTAGTTATGATGGTAAGGGCACTTTTCAATTCGTTGAAGGGTATCGTACTGAGGAAAATTTGACTGGTGATAGTGCCATGCATTTTGTTACAGCAGATAATTATAACAAGCATTATCCAGCTTATGGGTTAATTACGAAAGTGCTGAAATCAATTCCGCAGCAGATAGACACTGTGTATTTTGCTATAGCAGACCAATTTTTAGTCTTGCAGTTGAAGGAAGATAATCCGGTATGGGTTCCCAATTATGAAATCAGAGAAGACGAGAATGGCAAGCGTCCGATTTGGAATATCGATGCAATTGGGATGGGGCAATCTAATCTCATAAAGCCTTCTGATAATATCATCTGGCGTAATATTATTAAGTATGGTAAGAACAAATTTATAGCTTGTGTTGATCGTATGATAATAAAAGGTAAACTTATAGGAATTGTTTATATTATAAGTTCTTCTCGTAAGGGCTATCCTCGTGGTATGAATTGGGATGTTACTAAATTTGTGAATGTTCAAAGTTTAGGACAAGTGTTGGAACATAATAAAAGAATTTCGGAAAAGATATTAGAAACAAACAAATAAGTGGACAATGAGAAAATTTCCAGTTATACAGCAGCAGGATAGTATGGATTGTGGTCCTGCGTGCTTGGCGATGATATGTGAGTTCTACGGAAGATATATTCCTGTTAGCTATCTACATGATTTGTGTTTTATCACAAATGAAGGAGTCTCTCTGTATGGAATAGCTTTGGCAGCAGAAGCCGTCGGCTTCGAATCCTTTGGAACATTGCTGACGATGCGAGAACTTGAGGAGCAAATGCGGTTGCCTTGTGTTATATATTGGAACAAAAATCATTTTGTTGTATTATATGAGATTACAAGAAAGAAAACAGGTTATATGTATTATGTTGCTAATCCTGCTGGTGGTGTAAGATTGAAATTTTCAGAAGCAGAATTCGCTAATTTTTTTCTTTGTACTACGAACGAAAATGGCATTCCTGTTGGAGTGGCTTTATATTTAGAGCCATCCCAACAGTTTTATGAAAATGCCGAAAGTAAATCAGAAAAAGTTATCTTTAAAAGAAATACTCTGAATTTTTTGTATGGATATCTCGCTCCATACAAAAAACATATTTGTATTTTATTCGGAGTTGTGGCTCTTAGTTCTTTTCTCCAGTTTGTTTTGCCTATTCTATCTAAGGCTATTGTGGATGAAGGTATAGCTAATAAGAAAATGAAAATCATTTTTCTGATTCTTTTAGGGCAAATGTTTCTGGAAGTTGGAAACACCACGTTAAATTTTATACGTAATTGGATATTACTAAAAGCTGGTACGCGAATAAACATATCATTAATTTCGGATTATTTATCAAAATTGATGCGTCTTCCTATCTCATTTTTTGAAACAAAGTTGACTGGTGATATAACGCAACGTGTCAATGATCATACTAGAATACAAAGTTTTTTGACTAATTCCAGTTTGGATACCATATTTTCTATCATTAGTCTAATCGTGTTTGGTATTATAATTTTGACATATAATTGGATTGTGGCTCTGATATTTTGGGGAGGTAGTATCTTGTATTTCTTGTGGGTAAAAATGTTTATGGGGCGGCGTGAAATGCTGGATCATAAAATGTTTGCAATGAATTCTGCTAATCAAAGTTCTATAATTCAACTAATAGAAGGAATGCAAGAAATTAAGTTAAACGCTTGCGAACAAGCGAAACGGTGGGAATGGGAATGCATTCAGCGTAAATTATACAGGTTATCCTTGAAAGGATTAAAATTAGCACAGTACCAACAATTTGGTGGAACTTTCATAAACCAAATGAAGAATTTGACTATAACTTCAATAGTGGCAATGTTTGTTATTAGAGGCGATGTTACCTTGGGTATGATGTTAAGTATACAATATATTATAGGTATGATGAATAGTCCTGTTGAGCAACTTGTGAATTTCGCTCGCCAATCACAAGATGCAAAGCTAAGCCTAAATCGTCTTTATGATGTTTATGTTGATAATGATGAAGACCAGAGAAACTCTGTAAATCTTTCTGATAGAATGTGTGGTGATATTGTTTTACAGAATGTAAAATTTAGTTATGACAAGCTAAGTGATATACCTACAATAAAAGATGTTAGTTTTCATATCCCTGAAGGTAAAGTTACTGCAATAGTTGGACTTAGTGGATCAGGGAAGACAACTCTTTTAAAATTGATATTAGGTTTTTACGATCTTGATAGTGGAAGTATAATGGTCGGAAATAAACAACTGGTAGCTCTGAATAAACGTAATTGGCGCAAGAAATGTGGAGTAGTTATGCAAGATGGATTTATTTTTTCTGACACGATAGCAAGGAATATAGCTTTGGATGCGATGAAGTTAGATATGGAACGTGTTAAGAAAGCTGCAAAGATTGCGAATATTCATGATTATATAGAGAACTTACCACTTCAGTATAATACTAAAATCGGCCGAGATGGGCATGGATTAAGCTTAGGTCAAAAACAACGTATTCTTATAGCTCGTGCCGTATATAAAAATCCTGATTATATTTTTCTGGATGAGGCAACAAATTCTTTGGATGCAAATAATGAAAGTGAAATAATGAATCATTTGAATGCTTTCATTAAAGGAAAAACAGCTATTGTAATTGCACATAGATTGAGTACTGTTAAGAATGCAGACAACATTATTGTATTAAAAAATGGCAGGATAGTAGAAGAAGGTAAACATGTTTCACTAATTAGAAAAAAAGGAATTTATTATGAGTTAGTTAAGAATCAGTTAGAAATATGAAACTTTTATTATATAGTAAGGGCTGCCAGTACATCCTGGCAGCCCTATTACGTTAGTATGTTATGAAAAATTTGAGAGAATTGAAACTTCACAGTTTCAGAATTGTTTTACTAAAATGATTTTATAGAGAAAGCATAGAAATAACTACTTTAATATCGTAGGATTGGTTGTCGTGCTCACTTGGTCGATGCCTGTGCGTTGCATGGAGTCAACCGAAGTGGAATCACCCATGGCTACGGAAATTCCCTTGCCACTCTTGGTGTATCCTACGTTTTCAACTTGATTGTCGGCATCGTTTTGGAATGGCACCTGGGC
>DBLF01000097.1:3577-10984 GCA_002297965.1 Candidatus Segatella papionis | reverse complement strand
GGCTCCTTGGTGTATTCGTCCTCAATCATCGCCATCATCTTCTGGTCGAAGTCATCACCTAGGGTCTCTTGCTTAGCCTCGCCCATCTCGTAAGAGAAGAGTGCTTGGTATGGCTTCAGCTCGGCAGGCAACTCGTCCTGGCTGAAGAATGCACGGAGAATCTCCTCTTCTTCGAGAGAAGTCTCGCCCTTCCAGTAGCGATCCAAAAGTTGGTTGATGTACTTATAATCCATATCTGTCGAATTGTTGAAATCTTTGTTTTACTGTTTGTCGAGCCCTGAAGATATTCACCTTGACTTGGTCTTCGGTGATTTCGAGGATGCTTGCTATTTCCTTGTAGGATTTTCCTTCGATGTCTCGAAGTTGCAGGCAACTGCGTTGTTTCTCAGGCAACTCGTTGATGATGTTCCTCACGATGTCCAGTTTGTCTTTCTGAATCATTCGTTCGGATGGAGTGGATGAGCTTTCGTCTAGTCTTTCCACCTTCTGCTCTTCCAGCGAATCATTCTGATTGTCCATCTTCTTGATGCGGTCGAGCGAAAGGTTGCGGGCGATGGTGAGGCTGTAGGCCTCGATGGAGTCTAGCTCCTGCCATTTGTCGCGGGCGTTCCAGACTTTTATCAGGGTGTCCTGCACGACATCCTCTGCTTCCTCTCGGTTGAGAGTAATGCGCAAAGCCAATCTGAAGAGTTTGTTCTTCAGTGGCAAAACATCGTTTCGGAAACTGATTTCTTTCATCCCTCTATAATCAATGACGAGTGACTTGCAAGAAAGTTACAAGCCAACAGTAAAAAACTTATTATTTAACAATCTCTAACAAATAAAGAGTGTCTTCCCCCGTTGGGGGGAAGACTTTGGCTTCTCTACTTATTTAATTATTTAATCACGGTTCCGTGCTTTCCGTCGATGGCGGTAGCGAGGGTGATGATTACCTCTTTCACGCCAGCGTCGATGGCTGCCAGGGCATTCTCCAACTTAGGGATCATACCACCAGCCACGGTGCCGTCTGCCTTGTATCTCTCAAAATCGGCATGGGTAATCACTGGAATCACGCTGTCGTCATCGTCAGGATTACTGAGCACGCCTTTCTTTTCAAAACTATAAATCAATGTTACGTCGTAGTAAGGAGCCAAAGCTTTGGCTGTCTCGCTGGCGATGGTGTCGGCGTTGGTGTTGAGGATGTTGCCCTTGCCATCGTGGGTCAGTGGAGCCATTACGGGGGTGATTCCCTCGTCAATCAATGTCTGGAGCATCTTGCCGTCTGCACGCTCTACGTCGCCTACGAATCCGAAGTCAACGCCATCCTTCAGAGGGCGCTTGTGGCTATGGATCACGTCCATGTCGGCACCGGTCAAGCCTAGGGCGTTCACGCCGTTAGCCTGGAGTTTGGCAACAAGGTTCTTGTTGACCAAACCACCATAAACCATGGTTACCACTTCCAACATATCTGCGTCGGTGATACGGCGACCATTCACCATCTTGCTCTCAATGCCGAGGGCAGCGGCTACCTTGGTGGCACGGCGACCACCGCCGTGTACCAACACTTTCTTGCCAGGAATGGCTGCGAAATCTTTCAGGAGCTGTGCCAACTTTTCGCTGTCCTCAACGATGGCACCGCCCACCTTTACTACTGTTACTTTTTCCATCCTTATAATGTTTAATGTGTAGTGTTTGATGTTTATTGAAGATAAGTGTATCCGAAGAGACCATTTCTGTAGGTTCCCAGGAACTCCTTGCCCTCATCGAGCGAAATCTTGCCTTCTTTCACGCTCTTGGTTACCCACTGCTCTAGCTGTCTTACGAGTTTCTTTGGGTTATACTGCACGTAATCCAATACTTCCTCTACGGTCTCGCCGTCGAATATCTGGTCGATGTTGTACTTGCCATCCTTCACAGAGATATGGGCGGCGTTGGTGTCGCCGAAGAGGTTGTGCATGTCGCCGAGAATCTCTTGGTAAGCACCTACAAGGAACACTCCTAGATAGTATGGCTCATTTTTCTTCAAAGGATGGAGTGGGAGCACATTGCCGATATGACCATCGGTCACAAAGTTGGCTATCTTGCCGTCGCTATCGCAGGTGATGTCCTGCAAGGTGGCGTTGCGGGTAGGACGCTCGTCCAAGCGCTGGATAGGCATGATAGGGAAGAGCTGGTCGATGGCCCAACTGTCTGGCAAGCTCTGGAACAGGGAGAAGTTGCAGAAATACTTGTCGGCAAGAAGCTTGTCGAGACCTCTCAATTCCTCAGGCACGTGCTTCATGTGTTTGGCGAGACTGTTGATTTCATGGCAAACGCTCCAATACATAGCCTCGATCTCGGCACGGGTCTTCAAATCTACGATGCCATGGGAGAAGAGCTGCAATGCCTCGTCACGGATTTGCTCTGCATCGTGCCAGTCCTCCAACATGTTGCGAGGGTTCAGGTTGTCCCAAATCTCATAGAGGTCTTTTACCAGCTGATGGTCGGTCTCCTTTGCCTCGAATTCCTCAGGCATCTCTGGCAGGGAAGCGGTCTCCAATACGTCGATAACCAATACGGAGTGGTGGGCAGACAGGGAGCGACCGCTCTCGGTGATGAGGTTAGGATGCTCGATGTTGTTTTTGTTGGCTGCCTCCACGAATGTATAGACGCAGTCGTTCACATACTCCTGGATGGAGTAGTTTACGGAACTTTCACTGCTAGAGGAGCGGGTACCGTCGTAATCCACGCCGAGACCACCACCGCAATCCACGAAATCTACATTGTAGCCCATCTTGTGGAGGTTGATGTAGAACTGTGCAGCCTCGCGAAGGGCGGTCTGGATGCGGCGAATCTTGGTAATCTGGCTTCCGATGTGGAAGTGGATAAGACGCAAGCAGTCGTGGAAGCCCATCTCCTCTATCTTGTTGAGGGCGGTGAGCAGCTCGGCGCTGGTCAAGCCAAACTTAGAGGCGTCGCCGCCGCTCTCAGCCCATTTGCCGGAGCCTGATGAGGCAAGCTTGATGCGGATGCCGATGTTTGGCTTTACGTTGAGCTTCTTCGCCACCTTGGCGATGATGTCGAGCTCGTTGAGCTTTTCTACCACGATGAAGATGCGCTTGCCCATTTTTTGTGCTAGCAAGGCAAGTTCGATGTAACTCTCATCCTTGTAGCCGTTGCAGATGATGAGCGAGTCGCTCTGTGCCTGCACGGCGATGACGGCGTGAAGCTCTGGCTTGGAGCCAGCCTCCAGTCCGAGGTTGAACTTCTTGCCATGAGAGATGATTTCTTCCACGACAGGCTGCATCTGGTTTACCTTGATAGGGTAGATGACAAAGTTTTCTCCCTTGTATCCATACTCTTCCTTGGCTTTGTGAAAACAGCTGGCTGTCTTCTCGATGCGGTTGTCGAGGATGTCTGGGAAACGGAGCAATACGGGAGCGTTGATGTCTCGTAGTGCCAACTCGTCCATGATGTCGCGCAGGTCTATCTGCGTGTTGTCCTTGCATGGAGTTACATAGACATCACCCTTGTCGTTGATGCCAAAGTAAGAGGTGCCCCAACCACAGATGTTGTAGAGCTCCTTCGAGTCTTCAATAGTCCATTTCTTCATTTTCTGTTCTTTTCTTTGTCTTGCTAAAAAGTTTTGCTATACGTTCAGCAGGTTGCGAACCTCCTGTACGGTATGGTTGATTTTGTCGAAGTTATCCATCACATTGATGTCGATGATGTGCTTGGCTTTCTCGTAGAACGGCTCTCGCTGTTTGAGCTGCTCACGGATGAACACTTGCACTTCCTCGGGAGTCTTGTTGAGCAACAGTGGGCGCACGCCCTTGCCCATCTTGAGGTGTTCGTACAGGGTTTCGGGAGAAGCCTTTAGATAGATGGTGTCGCCCGACTGGTTCATATAGTCCATATTGTCGAAGAAACAAGGTGTTCCTCCGCCACAGCTAACCACTACGTTCTCAAACTCTGCCACCTCGTGGAGCATGTTGTGCTCAATTTGGCGGAATCCGTCTTCGCCCACTTCGTCGAAGATTTGCTTCACGGTTTTGTGCATACGACTCTCGATATACCAGTCGAGGTCGTAGAACATCACGCCAAGTTCCTTGGCGAGGGCCTTGCCGACGGTCGTCTTGCCGGCTCCCATATATCCAATGATGATGATTGACTTCATTCTTATCTTGTAATTTATTTCTTTCGACCTCTTGTTTTTGGCTCAGGCTGCTCCTTGATGATGGTCATGCACTCATCGTAGGTGAGAGCTTCTGCGTTCTCTTGCTTTGCCTTCGGAATGCGATAGTTCTTACCATCGTAGGCGATGTATGGGCCGTAACGACCATTGAGGAGTTCCAACTTGTCGTCTTCCTTGAAAGCCTTGAGGTGTCGTTTCTGCTCTTTGGAGCGTTTCTCGTTGATGAGTTCCACAGCCTGCTCCAATGTGATGGTCATAGGGTTTATTTCCTTAGGGATTGACACATATTTGCGGTTGTGGAGCACGTATGGACCGAAGCGACCTGCGCCGATAGTGACGGTGGAGCCTTCGAATTCTCCCACTTCACGAGGCAACTTGAAGAGTTCCAATGCCTCTTCCAGGGTGATGGTCTCGATGCTCTTGTCGGCTGGCAACTGGGCAAACTGTGGCTTGTCCTCGTCCTCGGCAGAACCAATTTGTGCCACAGGACCGAAGCGACCGATTTTGACGAACACAGGGCGACCGCTCTTAGGGTCTTTACCCAGCTCTCGCTCGCCAGCTTTGTGTACGTTGCGGGAATTCATCACTTCTTTCACCTCAGGCTCAAAGCCCTTGTCGAAGTCCTTCATCCACTTAGTCCATTCAGTCTTTCCTTCGGCGATGTCATCGAATTTCTTTTCCACGTTTGCCGTGAAGTTATAGTCCATGATGTTTGGGAAGTTGTCCATCAAGAAGTCGTTTACCACGATGCCGATGTCGGTTGGGAGGAGCTTGCCCTTCTCCGAGCCAGCCAATTCCTTCTTCACCTTCTGTGTCACCTGGATTCCTTTCAGCGAATCTACGGTGTAGCTGCGCTCTTCGCCCTGTTTGTCGCCCTTTACTACGTATTCACGTTGCTGGATGGTACTGATGGTTGGAGCGTATGTAGATGGTCGGCCGATGCCGAGGTCTTCCAGTTTTTTCACCAAGCTAGCTTCTGTGTATCTTGCTGGAGCCAGTGAATATCTTTCTATGGCGGTAATCTCGCGGCGTTGCAACTGGTCTCCCTCCTTCATCGAAGGCAGTAGGTGAGCTGCGTCCTCGGCACTTTCGTCCTCGTCGGTTGACTCGTGATAGACTTTGAGGAAACCTTCGAAAACTACAACTTCTCCATTGGCGACAAACTTCTCTTCCGTGTTGTCGATGGTGATGTTGATGCTGGTCTTCTCTATCTGTGCGTCTGCCATCTGCGATGCGATGGTGCGTTTCCAGATAAGTTCGTACAGGCGCTTTTCCTGATTGGAACCGTCGATGCTCGATTGGCTCATGTAGGTAGGTCGGATGGCCTCATGGGCTTCCTGTGCACCTTTTGAACTTGTATGGAAAGCGCGTGGCTTGCTGTATTCCCTGCCATAAACCTTGATAATCTCGTCTTTGCTGGCATTGGTGCAAAGGGTAGAGAGGTTTACGCTATCGGTACGCATGTAGGTAATCTGTCCGCTTTCGTATAGTTTTTGTGCCACCATCATGGTTTGGCTTACGGTGAAGCCCAGCTTGCGGGCTGCTTCCTGCTGTAGGGTAGAGGTGGTGAAAGGTGGAGCTGGAGTGCGCTTCAGTGGCTTCTTGTTCACCGATTCTACGGTGAATTTCGCATTCTTACACTTCTCCAGGAAAGCTTCCACTTCCTTATGGGTCTTGAAGCGCTGGTCGAGCTCAGCCTTTACTTCAGTGGCGTTGCCTGATTCACCGATAAGGGCAAACACGGCATTGACGCGATAATATGGCTCGCTCTTAAACTTCTGGACCTCTCGCTCTCGTTCCACAATCAGTCGCACGGCAACACTCTGCACACGACCGGCAGAGAGCGCAGGCTTCACTTTTCTCCAAAGTACTGGGGAGAGCTTGAAACCCACGATGCGATCGAGTACACGGCGTGCCTGCTGGGCATTCACAAGGTTCATGTCCAGGTGGCGTGGGTGCTCGATGGCATCCAAGATGGCAGGCTTGGTAATCTCGTGGAATACGATACGGCTTGTTTTCGCCTCATCCAATCCGAGTACTTCGCAAAGGTGCCAGCTGATGGCCTCTCCCTCGCGGTCCTCATCGGATGCCAACCAAATCTTCTTGGCTTGCTTCGCATTTGATTTTAATTCTGTGACGAGCTTCTTTTTCTCCTCTGGAATCTCATAGCAAGGTTCCATGGTCTTCTCGTCTATACTGAGTTCCTTCTTCTTCAGGTCGCGGATGTGACCATAGGAAGACATCACTTTGAAGTCTTTTCCTAAAAACTCTTCGATTTTCTTAGCCTTCGCAGGGCTCTCGACGATAACTAAATTTTCTTGCATAAGCTTATATACAATTTCTTTTTGGTGTGCAAAAGTAAATAAACTTTTTGCTTATACCTTATTATATAGCTATTTTTTTAGTTTTTTAAATGTTTGTGAGGCATTTTCATTCCTTTGACTTATGTTTTGCGAGAAATTTAGTCACTCCTTGGCGGATGGAACCCAATCCAAATTCCTCGGGATGGATGTCGGCGAGAGGAATCCAATACGACTCCTCGGCATCGTCCATCGCTTGTACGTGTGAGAGATCTTTTGCCTTGACGATGTAGAACATGTCGAGGGTGTGCACCAAGAATCCGGAGTAGAGGTAGAGGTTGGGGATGCTGAACTGGTAGCTCACCTCGGTAGCGTCTAGTCCGGTTTCTTCTTTCACTTCTCTCATCACGCCTTCTTCGCCTGTCTCGTCCATATCTACGAAACCGCCCGGCAGGTCGAGGGTTCCTTTGGCTGGTTCGTTCTTGCGACGTACTACCAGCATCTCGTCTTTCTCGTTGAGGATGAAGGCTACGGTGGCGCTGCTGGGGTTGAGATAATAGGTGAAACCGCAGTCGCGGCACTTTTTGCTCTTGATGTTGTTCTCTTCGAAATGGTTAGAACCGCATACTGGGCAGAATTTGAATTTTTCTAAGACGTGACTCATAATAGCTAGCTTGATGATTGATTTCTATATAGAATGCAAATCGGCCGGTTCTTTGGGTAAGACCGACCGATTCTGTGATGATGTTATTACCAATTGTCTGTTCTGAAAGGGAATAGAGGCAGGCCGCCGGCGTTTGCCATGTTGCCGAGCTGGAAGTTGCGGAAGCAGTAGCGCAGTGCCACTGGCTTCTTCACCTCAGGGCTGGTTACGATGATGCATTCGTTCCATCCGTCGTTGCCGCCTTCCTGCCAGAAGTGCTTGGCAGTAGCTTTGTGGAATACCTTGTCCTC
>DBLF01000097.1:3260-3442 GCA_002297965.1 Candidatus Segatella papionis | reverse complement strand
TAGGTCTTGCTGAGGGCTTGCAAGGCAAGGCGCTCGCCCACAGGCTGCTTCTGGCATGGATGTATCTGCTCTTTCTCGTATGGATAGACCAAGTCTTCTGTGCAGATGATGCCGCTGTTGGGGATAATCTTGGCGGCGTTAAACTGCTGCTCGCGGAGTCTCGGCCCCGCCTCGCCATTGAC
>DBLF01000097.1:0-3089 GCA_002297965.1 Candidatus Segatella papionis | reverse complement strand
CCCTTTACGCTATAGTTGAGGATAGGGTGGAAGGTACCATTGCCCCAAAGCAGAGGGTAGAGGAAGTCCCATTTCCAGTTGGGGTTCTTGGTCATTTTTACGGAGTCCAGTTCTTCCTTAGTGTTCTTTTTCAGATAGTCGCGGTCGAGCCAGCTTTCCACACGGCTTCCGCCCTTGTTCGCCATCACCAGGCCCACAGGCACATCGAGTGCCTTGTTTACCACCTGTGCGAAGAAGTAGCCTGTGGCGGATGCGTCGCCCACGGTCTCTGGGCTGATGGCCTTCCACTCGCAGTTGGCGTCGTCTAGGGGCTTACTGCTCATTACACTAGGAATCTTCACATAGTGTACGCCTTTATACTGGTTGGCTTCCAGCACGGCTTTGTTATAGCCTTGTACTGGGCAGTTGCCGAATCCCTTTACGGGCATTTCCATGTTGCTCTGTCCAGCGCACACCCATACTTCTCCTGCCAGCACATTGTTGATTGTGGTCTTCTCGCCATCGTCGAAGGTGATGCTGAGTGGGGTGTAGCTAGCCTTAGGTGTCTGTACCTTTACTGCCCATTTGCCGTCTTTGCCAGTCTTTGCGGAATATTTCTGTGAAGACCACGAGGTGGAAACCTCAACGGTCGTGCCGGGCTTGTCCCAGCCCCAAAGGTTGGCTTCTGAATTCTGCTGGATAATCATGTCGTCACCCAAGATGTGTGGCAACTTTACTTTGGCGTTGGCTGCTGTTGCTACCAGTGCCAATGCTGCGAGGGCTAAAAATTTCTTGTTCATTTTTTAGTGTTTATAGTTTGTGGTTGCTATTTGTATCTGTTGTTAGTTAAGGAGTTAAGGCAAGCGATGAAATCGCATGATTTCACGTGAAACATTTGCCTTAACTCCTCACTCTTGGCTTTCTGGCTCTACTTTTTTATAGTAGGCTCTTGATGGCTGCGTCGAGGTCTTGGATTTGTGAGTCGCGCGCTCTCAAGGTGTTGCTTCGGTCGATGAGGAAGAATGTCGGGATGCTCTGCACATTATATAACTGCAGGCTTTGTCCCTGGATGCCGTTCTCGTCGCGCACGCAAATCCATGGGAGGGCTGCGGTGGATGTCTTCCAGAAATGCTCGTCTGGGTCCACGGATACCTGGTAGATTTCCAGTCCTGCGGCATGATACTTGTTGTAAAGCTCGCGTAGCATCATGATTCGCTTCATGCTTTCGCTGTTGGCGAAGAGGTGAAAGTCGAGCAGCACCACTTTTCCCTTGAGGTCGGTGAGTCGGCGTATCTGTCCCTTGTTGTCCTGCAGGGCAAGCTCGATGCATCCATTCACGCTCACCTTGTTGGCGTCTATCTGCTGCTGTGCACGCTGGTTTTCGATGATGCGTACATCCTTCATACCCTCGATGGCTATGTTGTGCAGGTTCTTTCCTCGCTCTGCGCCTGGGTAGTAAGTGTCCCAGCTGGTAGCTACGGCGGCGAACACCTTGATGTCTTCCTTGTTGTTGCGAGGGTTGAATATCAGCGAGTTGGTATTGCCCAGTTGGATGGTCTGGAAGAGGGCGTAATAAGAGGAAGCCTTCATCGGCTCCTTGAAGATGTAGTTCACCTTGATGTCTTTTTTATAGGCTTCGAGCATGCGAGCCACGATGACATCCACGGAGTCCATGCCTATGTTGGGGCTCTTCACGATGGCGTTGATGTTGCTCTGCAAGTTCATCTGCTTGAGCGACAGCTCCTTTATCTTGTTGCAGTTCTCTGAGCCTTCCACCTCGTATTTGAAGCTCATTTGTGGATAGGCGGCCTTCACATTGATGGTTTCGGTGGAGTCGATGCTCAGGTTGATGCTCTGGTTGGCGATGCGGAGTCGGTAGAACTCAGGGGTCACGGAGTCCAGGGCGTTCTCCTCGAAGGCAAAAGAACCATCCTCGCCCAATTTCACGGAGTCGATTTTCACCGGACCGTTGAGGCTGAGGTTCTCCAGGTAGAGCATGGAGTCCTTGGCCTCGGTAATGTTACCGTTGATATGGAATTTCTTGTTGTTACAAGATGTAAGAGCCAGCGCAGCCACCATGATTGCTGCCACTGAATAGATTCTGGATATCTTCATTGAATTTAGTATTTTGCAAAATTATCGACTGCAAAGGTAACAATAAAAATGGGAAAAAAGCTCCCTGGATAGATAAAATATCTAAAAACGAGAAAATAGTTGCCCAAATATTCGTTTATTAATAATTAAAAAGGTATCTTTGCAGCGTTTTAGATATTAGATGTTAGACAAAACAATAAGTTTTTTAAATTTTAGATGAACGTAATTACAAAAAGTGTTCAGTTGCCTGATGGAAGAACCATCACAATTGAGACCGGAAAAGTTGCAAAACAGGCTGATGGTGCTGCGGTTCTCCGCATGGGTAACACAGTGCTTCTCGCAACTGTTTGTGCAGCAAAGGATGCAGTTCCGGGTACAGATTTCATGCCTTTGCAAGTAGATTATCGTGAGCAGTACAGTGCTGCTGGCCGTTTCCCTGGTGGTTTCACCAAGCGCGAAGGCAAAGCTAGCGACGAGGAAATCCTTACCTCTCGCCTCGTGGACCGTGCCTTGCGTCCACTCTTCCCTTCTAACTACCATGCAGAAGTTTACGTACAGGTAATGTTGCTCTCAGCCGATGGTGTTGACCAGCCAGATGCCCTCGCAGGTTTCGCTGCTTCAGCTGCCATGGCTTGTTCAGATATTCCTTTCGAGTACTATATCTCTGAGGTTCGTGTGGCTCGTATCAATGGTGAGTATGTCGTTAACCCTACCTTCCAGCAGATGGAGGAGGCCGACATGGACATCATGGTGGGTGCTACCAAGGACAACATCATGATGGTGGAAGGCGAGATGAAGGAAGTTTCCGAGCAGGATCTCATCGGTGCCCTCAAGGTGGCTGCCGAGGCTATCAAGCCTATGTGCGAGCTCCAGTATGAGTTGGCTAAGGAGAAGGGTACTGACGTGAAGCGTGAGTACGACCACGAGATCAACGACGAGGACCTTCGTGAGCAAATCAAGAAGGAACTCTACCAGCCAGTTTACGACATCAACCACAAGGCTCTCGAGAAGCATGC
>DBLF01000124.1:17230-21673 GCA_002297965.1 Candidatus Segatella papionis | reverse complement strand
TTTGGTTGAGACCAATGATTATAAAAAACATGGACTTCCTGTGAGTGTTTATCATTAGAAGGTCTTTTAATAGAATGTATTTTAATTACTTATAATAAATAAAAATAGTTGAACAATGAAGAAAAGAATATTTTACTGTGGAATTCTGCTAGCTTTGCTATTGGGTGTAGGAAGCTGTAGAGAAAGACAAAAAGATTTGTCTTGTAAATTATTGGTCTATGCAGCATCTATTAGAACTTTCCAGATAGACTTTAATGGCAAGGATTCTATTGAAACGAAATGTGGCTTGATGGACAAGGTGTATGGACCAATGATAACGGGGAATCCATCTGTCGCTAGAAATAGGGAATTGGACTCAGTGTATGTCGTAAAAAAGTGCAAATTGTCTAAGCAGAAAGCTGATGAAATAATCCACTTGATAAAAAGAATAAAATCCAAGGTGGTAACAGACACATTGATGAAAGGTGTGAATGGCTTTTTTAATTTTGCTTTATATCTTCCCAAGCAAACGGTAGCCTTTGAATTAGTTGATACTGGAGATAAGGATGTGAATCGTTTATTGGAAATGCTCATCAATAGCTCACCTTATTATGTAAATACGGAGACTAGACAATGGTGGGGGCAAAAATATGAGGATTCTTTGATAAGAGAAGATGGTAAGCACAAATTTATATTGCCGAAAAATCCTTATAAGCACGTAGAAGGAAACAAATAGTCTTGCCCAATTCAATCTGAGCCGTCGGGCATCTTTGCCCAGCGGCAGGAGGAAATTTGCCCGAGGTCGATGGGTAATATTGCCCAAGGTCGATGGGCAAAAGCACTCATTTTATCGGGCGAATTTGCTTGATATGTTGGGCGAATTTGCTTGTGGGCAGAAATAAGTTGACCCGTGCCTTGGTTCTTTTCTCTATGTCGTTGATGTCTCCTTGCAATGTTTCGGTTCTACCATTTTTTAGTGTGACAGCAAATGACAGCAAGTGACAGCAAAAAATGCTTTGCTGCCACGCCTTAACTGATTGACTTTTAGTGGGATATGCCGTTGTGTGACAGCAGTGACATCAAATCGAAGAAAAAAACAGCAATCTGATGAGGATTGCTGCTTTCTTTATGATAATTATGTCTAATAGTTTATGATAACTTATTTGATAGGTTCGCCAATATCTAGTATGTCTAGACATTAATAGGACCTCTATGCTTGCTTTTCCATAAACTTCTTGGCGGCTCTGAGCTGGTGTCTCATTACGCTCAAGAACTCCTGGCTCTCCTGCAATACGTTGAGATAGAGCAGGGAAATCTTCAGCATACTGTTGTCGGTGAGATGCTGGATGCGGTCGATGTGCTTCTTACGAAGTACGCTCAACTCGTCCTTGCAAGCATCTGCCTCGGCTAGAATCTCGCGATAGTTCTCGTAGCGACCGGTCTCTATCTGCTCGCAGCTCATGCGCATCAGGTCGTTGATTCGCTGGCGAACTGGGGCAAACTCCTTGATGTATTCGGCAGGGAGCGGATTGAAGTTGTTGTCCACATGCTCCTTGATAGGGTCGAGCATACGACGCAGAGAGTAGATGAACTGCTGGTTGCTGTTGGCACCCAGATGGAACCAAGTGTTGCGCTCGATGGCAATCTCCATCGGACTCTTCTTCAATCCGAGCATCTCCTGACGGCGGAACTTCTTCAGCATATCCTGCTCCTTCTTCAATTCCTTGTTGGCGTGACGAAGGTCGCGAGGATTCTCGTTGGCGAGACCGTCCATAATCTGATTGAACTCATTCAATGCGAAGTGGCAAACAAAGCTCTGCGTGCGAGAAACCTGACGACGAAGCAAATCCCAAACAATCTCTGGGTCGTGCGAGCGCATCATCAGCTGGAAGGTGCTGCCCTTGCTCTCCTCCTTTGCCTTCTTATTGTACTGGATATTGCTGCGGATGAGCAAGAAGACTACGAGGGCGATGAAGCAAACCTGGATACCTACACCGCCGAAATACATGGCGAGGCAGACGATGGCGCAAGCGGCGAAAGCCACACCGGCTGTGATAAACCATCCACCGATAACACTCAGCACACCTGTTACACGGAATACGGCACTCTCACGGCTCCAAGCACGGTCGGCGAGCGAAGAACCCATTGCCACCATGAAGGTAACGTAGGTGGTAGAGAGTGGCAACTTGAGGTTGGTACCGATGGTGATGAGCATACTAGCCAACACGAGGTTGACGGCTGCGCGAACCACATCGAAGGCTGCGCTTTCCTCCAGCTCCACGTCGTTCTTGTCGAATCGACCGTTGATCCATTTCATCAGCGGCTTTGGCAAGAATTGCTTCAACCAAGAGTCGGTAGCCTGGCAGTTGCGCACGATGACACGAGCGGCAGAGCTGCTGCCGAACATCTCGTCGCCCTCGTCCTGACGGCTCAAATCCACAGAAGTCTTGATCACGTTCTGTGCCTTCTTAGAGGTAGCCATGGCGATAATCATCACGGCACCTGCGGCGAGAAGGTAGAGCGGAGTGGTCTTGGCACTCTCCATCAGGGAGGTCATCAAGAATTGGTCTGGTGCCGCACCATTGGCGTTCGCCATATAGTCTTGGTAAGAAGAGAGACCTGCGAGAGGCACACCGATGAAGTTGACCAAGTCGTTGCCAGCGAAAGCCATCGCCAGGGCGAAGGTTCCCATCAAAACGGTGAACTTGAAGATGTTGATGCGGCAGAGGTGCAAGAACTCCATCACGACAGCCGAAACCACGAAGGTGATGCAGAGCAACATGCCTAGGTTCTGGTCGATGTAGTCGCGCCACTCGGCTGGCAGGTAAGGACTCTTGCCCAAGCCCTTCATAAAGATGAAGTAGGAGAGGGCGGTGAAAGCGATGCCACCAAAGATGGCGATGCTGTAGCGAGAATGCTTCTTATAATTAAAGGTGAAGACGATGCGGGAAATCCACATCACGATGGCACCGAAGACGAAGGCGATGATGACGGAGGAGAAAATACCCATGATGACCTCCAACGCCTTGTTGCTGTTGAGCAGCACGCCATAGTTGAGACTGTCGTCACCATACATCTTCAGGGTGGCGAGGATAAACGCACCGCCCAGCAACTCGAACACCAGCGAAACGGTGGTAGAGGTCGGCATACCGAGTGTATTGAACACATCCAGCACAATGACATCCGTCACCATGACGGCTAGGAAGAGCGTCATCACTTCCTCGAAGGTGAAGTGGTCTGGACTCATAATACCGTGTCGGGCGATGTCCATCATTCCCGACGACATAATGGCACCGAGAACCACACCTAGGGATGCGATGATCAGCACCGTGCGAAACTTCGCCACCTTGGCTCCGATGGCGGATTGCAGGAAGTTGACAGCATCATTGCTGACTCCCACGAAGAGATCAAACACTGCCAGACAGAGCAGGAAGATCACAATGCAAAGATAAATCGTACTCATTATATTCTATATATTTGTTTTCGGGTGCAAAATTACGTAAGGGATGTTACAGGTGATTTAAACAGATGTTACAATCCTGTTAAATTCGATTTTTAGTCGTTTTTTTAGAAAGATTGTATTACCTTTGCAGCCGTAGAAATTATTGCATTATAAAATATATGAGATATTGCATTATAAAATATATGAGATATTGCAATATGAAATGAATGTGACATGAAATATAAATATATGAGATAAGTATGGAGAAACTAAAGAATATTAAGGCGATAGCCTTTGATGCCGACGATACCTTGTGGGCTTTGCAAAACTATTTCGAGGATGTGGAGCATGAGTATTGCGAACTTCTCTTGGAATATGGTAGTGAGAAGGAAATCTCCGCCGCCCTCTTGGAGACGGAAGGCAAGAACATGCCCGACCTGGGGTATGGCTGCAAGGCTTTCACCATCTCGCTGGTGGAGAATGCCGTGAAGGTGAGCCATGGCAAGGTGGAGGCGAATGTCATCGCCCAAATCGTGGATTTGGGCAAGAGCCTCTTGCATCTCGACGCCCAACCGTTGGAGGGAGTGGAGAAGACGCTGGCTCGCATCAGAGAAATGAGGGGAGAAAATGCTTCTTTAGTAGGAGAAGCATCGGTTGAGAGAAAATATAAGCTCGCCGTGTTCACCAAGGGAGAACTGAAGGACCAGGAAAACAAGCTTTGGCGTTCTGGCTTGCAGCGATATTTTGATGTGGTGAGCATCGTGAGCGACAAAACCCCAGAGGCTTATCGTCGTCTTTGTAAGGAATTGGAGGTGGCACCGGAAGAGTTGATGATGGTGGGGAATAGTTTCAAGAGTGATATTGCCCCGGCGTTAAAAATCGGGGCCTCGGCAGTTCATATTCCTTTTCATACCATTTGGGCGCATGAAAAAACGGAAGAGTTCGAGCATCTGAAGCTTCGCCGAATCAAGCGATTCGAGGAACTCCTCGAAATCCTTTGAAATAAATCCTACGGAACTTAG
>DBLF01000124.1:0-17202 GCA_002297965.1 Candidatus Segatella papionis | reverse complement strand
GAACTTAGACGGATTCAACGGAATCGTCTTTAAATAATACAGTTCCGTTTAATTTCCGTTTAAGTTCCGTAGGATTATTAAAAATACCAATTAAGCCCCGTAGTATAACGAAAAATCATTTATACTCCGTGTGTTATTCTTCCTCTTCGAGATGATCCAACTCGTCTAGTGCCTCGCAAAAAGGACTGTGGAAAGTGCTGAAGAGCTGCAGGATTTCTTTGCGCTGCTCTTCTTCTTCATCCCAGAGACTGATTTCTCCTTTTTGGTGAGCCTTGATGAGCTTGGCGCATCGCTTAATCTTGCGCTTGTTGTTGCGGGCAGCGAGTTGGTCGCCCTGGATAGGCTTCTGCATGACGTAGGAGAAGGCGCAGAGCTGCTTCATAAACATATCGAACATCGGATCATCGTGGCTCCAGTCGTCTTCTTTGAGCCAGAACCATTGGAAGGCATACTTCTGCTCCATGGCGATGAGCTGCTGACCGAGGGTGTCGATGTCGATACCCTTGTCCATCTGGTCTTTTACGAAGGCGACGAGGCTCTCTGGATGAATGTCTAGTTCCACCTCGTGGGCGATGCTGCTTCCTGCGATATTGATTCTCCAACGGTAGTTCTTGTTTTTTACCAAGGCAGAGTGGGCGTTCATCATCAGCTCGCTCAACTTGCCTTCCGACGGAATCTGATCAACTACGGCGAGGCGTTGGCGCTGGTCGCGAACCACCAGCTGGGCATCCTCATGGCGAAGCACGCAGATGTAGATAAGTTTGTTCTCGTCGAGCTGCAGGGTGAAGCGGTCGTTGTTGTCGTCACCAACAAACTCGTAGCGATAGTTGTCTATCTGGTCGTGAGGAATCTCTATTTCATCGTGTACCTTGTTGCCATCGGCATCGTATAGAGAGAAACCGATGTATGGAATCTGGATGTTCATAGTGAATGGCTCGCCCTCTTCTGGAATCATGGTGAGGCGCAATCCCTCGTCACCGAAGTCTTCCTTCTTGCAAACGAATCCATCTGCAGTCTTCTCAGCCTTCTCTACCTTCACGTCGCCATGACGCCAATAGATGTCGAAGGTGATGGTGTTTTCGTCCTCGCCGGCTACCTTGATGAAATCTTCGATGTCCTGTCCTAGGTAAACCACAGTGGCAGGTTCATACACTTCTGTGTCGTCGTCTTCTAGTGGCTTTACCTGTATGAGACCAGGCATTGGGTCGTCTTCCCATTCATCTTCTTCGGCTGCGGCGGCCGGTTTGAAGACCAAGAAAATCATGCGTTGTTCCTCTTTGCTTCCGTCTTCGCGGCAAAGGAAAACTTTAGATTCCTTGGGGATGAAGAAAGGAGTTGTCAAATAAGGATTCTTGCATAGTGCTGTGTATTCCACCTCGGTCCAAACAGGTAAGGTGTGCTTGTTCGTATTATTTGTCATATCTGTTTTTTATGTATTATCCTATTTTCTGTTATTTTCTAACTATTTCTTTATTTTTTCTGAAAACGGATGCAAAGTTACTGAGAATTGCAGACAATACAAAATTTCGAGGGCATTTTTTTAAGATAATTGCTTTCTTTTTTTATTTTTGGGCTATATGTTTTGGCACTTTCAAAAAATAATAGTAGTTTTGCAGAAAATTTTAGGAATGTATAATATCGTTATGACAAAGAATATCAAGACATGGGGTGCGATGGCGCTTGCAGTGGTAGCGATGACCGCTTGCCATCCTCGTGATAAGCGTCCTCCTCGTATGGATAATTCCAAGCTTGCCATTAGTCTTTCTAAACCAGCCAAGGGCGACAAGGCTGTCTATGGCTTGGCTTGTATGGGATGTACAGATACTACGGTCGTGTTGCTGCCCAATGGGGGCGGTGACCCTGTGAAGTATAATATTCTGGATGCCAATCGTAAGCACCAGGTGTTTGGCGACATTGAGATTGGCGACTGGATTTGTGTGCTTCCGTGTGCCGACAAAGACGAGAAAAATGGGGCGGATATGGTTATCGACCTCGACAAGTTGAAGGCCACGTGGACATATCCCGTGATGCCTAAGCTCCGTGATGTGAGTCATCTCTCCAAGCGTCAGCAGGCTCGTATCTTGGCGAATATGCCAGACAGCATCGTTGAGACCTATATGGTGCCACGTCAATATGGCTTTACCCTGAAGCGAATGAGCGAGGCTCAGTCGGTGGGTGTGGTGATGGCGAATTCCGATGTCGAGGATGATAGTCCTGTGGAGTATCCTCAGGTGCCTCAATACACGGAATGGCATCCCTATAATGGCAAGCTCATCCTCGTGAAAGGCAGGAGAGAAATAGCTGGAGTGGTGTTTAATGAGAAAACTTCCTACGATACGCTGTCTTTTGTCTATATGAAGGGAGATTCCTTGGCTTTGCGCAACAGTGCGGGTGTGGTTACGGGCTATCATCGTAGCAAAGATGCTCGCTCGGTGAATGCCAAGGCACATGCAGCTGCTCAAAAGATTAGCAATAAGATTAAGCAAGAGCTGAAGTAAGTAAGAAGTTGGAAGTTGGAAGTCTGATGGAAGGTTCCAGGAAACTTTGGACTCGGAAACATCATAAATATTCGAAACCGAAACATAATAAATATAAAAAGATATAGGGAAATATCTGATTTCTCGATTTTTTTGGCTAATTTTGCACCTTGGTATGGAATGCCGTGTCTTTTTGAGCTTTTGTGGTTTAGGAAGGATGGCATCCTTATACATTAATTATATATAGTAAGAATATAAGAAATTTATAATAAGAATGAAGAAGAAAATTCAGTTCAGTCTCGTTTATCGAGACATGTGGCAGAGTTCTGGTAAGTTCCAGCCACGTAAGGATCAGTTGGCTAAGATTGCCCCAGTTATCATCGAGATGGGTTGCTTCAGCCGTGTAGAGACGAATGGTGGTGCCTTCGAACAGGTGAACCTCTTAGCAGGCGAGAACCCTAACGAGGCAGTTCGTGCATTCTGCAAGCCTTTCAATGAGGCTGGTATCAAGACTCACATGCTCGACCGTGGTCTGAACGCTCTTCGCATGTACCCAGTGCCTGACGATGTACGTGCCCTCATGTATAAGGTGAAGGCTAAGCAGGGTACCAACATCACCCGTATCTTCGATGGTCTGAACGATGTGCGTAACATCATTCCTTCCATCAAGTGGGCCAAGGAGGGTGGCATGACTCCACAGTGTGCGCTCTGTATCACCAATTCTCCTGTACATACTCTTGAGTACTATATGAACGTTGCCGACCAGCTCATCGCCGCTGGCGCAGAGGAAATTTGTTTGAAGGATATGGCTGGTATCGGTCAGCCTGCTTTCCTCGGCAAGCTTACCAAGATGATCAAGGATAAGTATCCTAACATCCTTATCCAGTATCACGGTCACTCTGGTCCAGGTCTCTCTATGGCTTCTATCCTTGAGGTTTGCAACAACGGTGCCGACATTATCGACACAGCCATCGAGCCATTGTCTTGGGGTAAGGTTCACCCAGACATCATCTCTGTGATCAGTATGCTGAAGAACGAGGGCTTCGAGGTGCCTGAGATCAATATGAGCGCTTACATGAAGGCTCGTGCCTTGACACAGGAGTTCATCGACGACTGGTTGGGTTACTTCATCAACCCAGGTAATAAGATTATGTCATCCCTCTTGCTCGGTTGCGGTCTCCCTGGTGGTATGATGGGAAGTATGATGGCAGACCTCGGCGGCATGCGCCAGACCATCAACAACATCCGCAAGAAGAAGGGCGAGGAGGAACTCTCCATGGACGACCTCTTGATCAAGCTCTTCGACGAGGTAGAGTATGTATGGCCACGCGTAGGTTACCCTCCATTGGTAACTCCATTCAGCCAGTACACCAAGAACATCGCCTTGATGAACCTCCTCACCATGGAGCAGGGCAAGGGCCGCTTCGTGATGATGGACGACTCTATGTGGGGTATGATTCTCGGCAAGAGTGGTAAGATTCCTGGAACCATCGCTCCAGAGCTCGTAGAGCTTGCCAAGAAGCAGGGCAGAGAGTTCACCGATGTAGATGCTCACACATTGCTCCACAACGCCCTCGACGACTTCAAGAAGGAGATGGACGAGAACGGTTGGGACTATGGTCAGGACGACGAGGAGCTCTTCGAGCTCGCCATGCACCCAGAGCAGTATCGCAACTATAAGAGCGGTCAGGCTAAGAAGAACTTCTTGGCAGACCTCCAGAAGGCTAAGGACGCTAAGCTCGGCTCTACATTGACTCCAGCCCAGCTCGCAGAGTTCAAGCACGCCAAGGCTGATGCCATCGTGGCACCAGTGGCAGGTCAGATTTTCTGGGAGTTCCAGGGCGAGGGCGAGTGCCAGCCAGCCGTAGAGCCATTCATCGGCAAGGAGTACAAGGAAGGCGACGCATTCTGCTATATCCTCGCACCTTGGGGTGAGTTTGAGACCGTGCCAGCCGCTCTTGGTGGCAAGCTCGTGGAAATCAACGCTAAGCAGGGCAGCAAGATCCGCAAGGGTGATGTCATCGCTTACATTGAGCGCAACGCTGAGTAATAATGATTTTTTAAGATGAATTATCAAGCAATCATTGATAAGTATTATCCTGAGGATAATGAGCTTCGCCATATCCTCATCAACCATAGCCAATCTGTAGCGCGAAAAGCGCTACAGATTGTTTCGTCTCATCCCGAATTGCATTTGGATGCCCAGTTTGTGGAGGAAGCGGCGATGCTTCACGACATCGGAATCTTCCTGACAGACGCTCCGGGTATTCAGTGTTTCGGTTCTCAACCCTATATCTGTCATGGACGTTTGGGGGCAGAATTGTTGCGCAAGGAAGGGTATGAACGTCATGCTCGGGTATGTGAGCGCCATACTGGTGCCGGCATCACCTGCAAGCAAATCGAGGAACAAAATCTGCCACTTCCTCACCAAGACTTCCTGCCGGAAACCCTGGAGGAAAAAGTGATTTGCTATGCTGACAAGTTTTTCAGCAAGACTCATCTCGACAAAGAAAAGTCGATAGAGAAGGCAGAGAAAAGTCTCGCCAAGTTTGGCGAGGAAGGAGTGAAACGCTTCCAGGAATGGGAGAGAATCTTTGAGAATGAATGAGAAAACAATCAACTATAGCTGCACTGTTGTTTGTCACCGTATCGTGTATGATGGTGGCAAACCCTGGTATGCCTGCTAAAAAGAAAAAAAAGAAGGCTCAGGTTGATTCCACTGCCGTGGCGGTGGGTGATTCCGTCTTTGTCGATTCGCTCGGCAACGAGATCACCGATACTACCAAGATGGATTCCTTGCAGAAGGCTATATGGCAACATAACAAGGTGGTGGATGATAGCATCCGGCTCGATAGCATCAATCGCAAGAAGTCGGGAGGTATCGATGCCCCTGTGCAATATCAGGCAGACGACTCGCTGGTATATGATGCCCACCGCAAGGTGGCGCACCTCTATGGTAACTCGAACGTGAAATACGAGAACATGGATCTTAGCTCCGACCGCATCTCCATGGACCTGGACAAAAGTAATGTCAAGGCTAGTGGTACGTCTGATTCTACTGCCGATGGAGGTATCAAGGGAAAGCCAATCTTCAAGATGGGCAGCGACACTTACGATACCGACACCATCAAATTTAACTTCAAAAGCAAGAAGGCTCTTATTAATAATGTATATACTGAGCAACAGGATGGATTCCTTTCGGGTGTGAAGTCGAAGCGAGACTCTTCGGGAGTCATCTACTTGCAGCACGGACGATACACCACCTGCGATGATCCGCATCCTGATTTCTATATTTCTTTGTCGCGTGCCAAGGTACGACCAGGCAAGGATGTAGTCTTCGGACCTGCTTATCTTGTGGTTTGCGATGTGCCTATGCCGCTGGGTATCCCTTACGGTTTCTTCCCATTCACCAAGAGCTATAGCAGTGGTTTCATCATGCCAACATACGGTGATGAGAGCGATCGAGGATTCTATCTTCGTGATGGTGGTTACTATTTTGCCATGAGCGACAAGTGGGACTTGAAGCTTCTCGGTGAAATCTATACCAAAGGCTCGTGGGGAATTTCTGCCGCCAGCAACTATCGCAAGCGTTACAAGTATTCTGGTTCTTTCTATTTCAGTTACCAGGACACGAGAACAGGCGAGAAAGGTATGCCAGACTTTGCCAAGCAGGAGAGTTTCAAAATTCAGTGGAGCCATCGCCAGGACAGCAAGGCGAATCCGTTTAGCTCGCTTTCGGCAAGTGTCAACTTCGCCACATCGAGCTATGAGCGCAACAACCTCAACTCGCTCTACAATCCTCAGACGATGACGCAGAGTACGAGAACCTCTTCTGTCAGTTGGAGTACTACTTTCTCTAGCATCGGCATGTCGCTTAGCTCTACTGCCAACCTCTCGCAGAACATGCGAGACTCTAGTATTGCGATGACCCTGCCAGACCTCAACATCAGCATCGCTCGTTTCTATCCGTTCCGCAGAAAAAAGATGGTGGGCGACGAGAAATGGTATGAGAAGATTGCGATGAGCTATACCGGACATATCTCCAACAGCATCAATACCAAGGAGGATAAGCTGATGCACAGCTCCCTCATCAAGGATTGGCGCAATGGATGGCAGCATCAGATTCCTATCAGTGCATCGTTTACGCTGTTTAAGTATATCAACGTAACACCTTCGTTCAACTTCACCGACCGTATGTACACCAACAAGGTGGAGAAATCGTGGGATACGGCTACGCAAACGGAGAAGAGCGATACTACTTATGGATTCCACAACGTGTATAACTGGAACATGAGTGTGGGACTCTCTACGAAGATATATGGTTTCTGGACCCCTAGCCGCAAACTGTTTGGCGATAAGATACAGACCATTCGTCACGTAGTCACCCCTACGGTGAGCTTCAGCTATGCCCCTGACTTCGGCGCATCCCGATATGGCTACTGGGACACTTACCAGAAGACCGATGCCGATGGTAACGTATCTTTAGTAAGTTATTCTCCTTATCAGAATGAGTTGTATGGTGTGCCAGGCAAAGGCAAGAGCGGCAACATCAGCTTCACCTTGGGCAACAACCTGGAGATGAAGTGGAAGGACAAGAACGACAGTATCAAAAAGATAAGTCTTATCGATGCGTTCGACATCAGCATGAGCTATAACACCGCAGCCAAGGTTCGCCCTTGGAGCGATATGAACATCAACTTGCGATTGAAGTGGTGGAAGAACTACACGTTCAATATGAACGCCGTCTTCGCCACCTACGCTTATGAGCTGGATGACCAAGGCAATGTCTATGTGGGCAACCACACAGAGTGGGGCAAGGGTCGATTTGGACGATTCCAAGGCATGTCGCAGAACTTCTCGTTCACCCTCAATCCCGAGAAACTGAAGAAACTCTTCGGTGGTGGCAGTGATGATGACGACAAGGACAAGAACAAGCGCAAGGATGATGACGACGACGGTATGGATACCGACATCGAGAGCAACGTGGATGATACGATGGAGAAGGGAAAGACTTCTGCCAAGAAGAGCGGCGGTGGCAAGGCCAAGACCGACTCGGATGGCTATATGGCATTCAAGATGCCTTGGTCGTTGACCTTTGGTTATGGTGTCACGATGCGAGAGGATACTCGTCGTGAGAAGTTCAATGAGAAGACAATGCGTTATCCATACAAGTTCACCCAGACACTGAATATGAGTGGCAACATTCGCATCAGTGATGGTTGGAACATCAGTTTCTCTTCTGGTTACGACTTCGAGAACTCGAAGATTAGTATGACAACAGCCAGCTTGGCTCGCGACCTACACTGCTTCAATATGAGCTGCTCGGTGGTGCTTGCGCCATATACCAGCTACAACTTCACTTTCCGTTGTAATGCGGCAACGTTGACGGATGCCTTGAAGTATGATAAGCGAAGTGGCTATTCTAATGCAGTGAAATGGTACTAGAAAAAGCTTTGAAGTTGAGCTAGAAAAGTAATAACAGTAACAATTAATATTTTAATAAAAACTCCCAGACGAAATAAGGTCGTCTGGGAGTTTTTATTTGCTAAAATCTTTTTATTTCAGATGCTTGATCCTTCTCTTGGCCTCGGGGTGAGTGGGACAGAGCGTCAAGGCTTTCTTGTAATTGATGATGGCAGCCTCTTTCATGCCTTCCTTTTCGCATTCCTTGCCCATGATAACGTATTCCGTAGCAAGGCGTTTCAGGAACTTTTCCTGTTTTTTCTTTTCCTCATCCTTTTGCTTGATGACTTCTCTCAAACGTTCGTTCTCAGCTTGCAGCTCGTTCACCTTGTTGAGTTTCTTGCGAATAAATCGCTTGGCAAGCGGTTGTTCGATGTCGTAGCGGCTGTGGATGGCGAGGAAGAAGTTGTCGAGTGCTCCCTGCATATCGCCCCTGTCGTAAGCTTTCACGGCATCGTGGTATTGTCTGTCAGCCTTACTCTGCACCAAGGCAGTGTTGATGGCTTGTGGGTTGTTGTATTGGCGTGCAAACTGCTTTACTTCGTTGCGCACGAATATCTCGCTCTGTCGGATGGGTTCTTGCAGACTGATGCCTTCCAGGCTGGTGCAGCGTGAGAGTGCCACGTAGGTTTGTCCTCCGGCGAATACACCTCCCGTGAAGTCTATTTTCACTTGGTTGAAGGTCAGTCCCTGGCTCTTGTGCACGGTTATCGCCCATGCCAATCGGATGGGGTATTGCTCGTATCTTCCGATTTCCTCCTCTTCTATCTTTTTCTCCACCTCGTTGAAATGGTAGCGCATATTGCTCCAGGCGGCAGGCTCCACCATCACGTCCTGTCCGTTTTCGGTTCTGACGTATATCTTGGCATCTTCCTCGTCGTCGAATCCGATGATGGTGCCCAGGGTGCCGTTTACCCACTGGTGCTCGATGTCGTTCTTGATGAAGATAATTTGTGCTCCTGTCTTCAAGTATAGTTCGATGGGCGTTGGGAGACTGTTTTCCGGGAATTCGCCTTGTATGTTGCCACGGAAGAGGCATGGCTCTCCAGGTAGCTGTTCCAGTTTTGTGCTGTTGATGTAATCCACGGTGTCGCGGCGTGTGGAGAGGGTAATGGCGAGCTTGGAGTCGCTTTCGTCCAATGGGGCACCCACTCGCTGGTTCAGCAGTTGGAGGTCTCTCATTTGTGCCTGGGAGGTGCGGATATGGTCGAGGATGTTGATGAAGACAGGGTCGCTTTGGCGATATACCTTCCTCAGTTCGATGCTTACCAATTGGAACTGTTGGAATATCTTGGCATCGAAAAAGAAGCTGCTGCGATAGAATGGATTCAGCAGCTTGCGGTCGTCCTCCCTCACTACAGGCTCTAGCTGGTAAATGTCGCCCACCAGCAGAAGCTGCTTGCCGCCAAAGGGCTCTCGCATATTGCGGCAATACACACGCAGCACCTTGTCGATGAAATCGATGATGTCGGCACGCACCATACTGATCTCGTCGATGATGATAAGCTCCACCTCGCGGATAATCTTGATTTTCTCGGAATTATATTTCAGCGTGTTGCGGATATTGCGTACGCTATACATGCTGTCGTTGGGCAAGAGCGGATGAAAAGGCAACTTGAAGAAACTGTGCAAGGTGCTTCCGCCCGCATTGATGGCTGCGATGCCTGTAGGGGCTAGAATGATGTGTTTCTTCTTGGTATTGGCTGCGATGTAGCGCAGAAAAGTAGATTTACCCGTCCCCGCCTTTCCAGTGAGGAAAAGCGAGCGACGGGTAAACTGTATGATTTGGAGTGCGTTCTGCAACTCCGCATTGTCGAGATCAATGTTCATCTTGAGTAATGTTAAGTGTTAAGTGTTAAATGTTAAATTAGGCTTGCGCCCTTGCGTAACGAGTAGGCAAGAATGAAAACTTAACATTTAACATTCAACACTTAACATTCAATTTTATAGATCGTCGAAGTTGACAGGCTGCTCTGTAGGCTTTGTCTTCTTCTTCTCTTTCTTGTCTTCGGTAGCACTTCCCGTGGTAGAAGCATCACTTTCGGTATGACCGGCAGGAATCTCCTTGATGACAGGGTTGCCGTTGTCGTCGAGCACGATTTCTTCGTTGTAGGCTGTGCTATCCACACGGGTGGTATCTACCTTTGGCTTTGGCTGGTAGCTAGCGCAGATGTACATATCTCGTGTGATGTCGGCATCCTGTGGCTTGTCAAACTTGCCGTGATACTTTTGGAAAGCAGGGTCGCCGAATACAGACTGCAGGAAGTAACCACACACAGGAAGAGCGGTTCTCGAACCTTGTCCCAAGGCTCCCGTGCGGAAGTGGAGGCATCGGTATTCGCCGCCTACCCAAGCACCAACCACAAGCTTAGGACTTACGCCCATAAACCAAGCGTCAGAGTGGTTGTTGGTTGTACCCGTCTTGCCGCCAAACTCGGTGTCACGAGCATTGCTTACGAATCCCCAAAGGCTTCCTGAAGTACCTCCTGGCTCTTTCATACCGCCTTGTAGAAGCTGTTGCATCAGGAAGGCACTCTTATAAGGGATAACCTGTTCCTCTTCTGTTGGACCCTCGTAAACCACCTTTCCGTCGTGATCCACAATCTTGGTAACCAATACAGGGTCGTGGTGCTTGCCGTTGTTTGCCACAGTGCTGTAGGCACAAGCCATTTCCAGAAGGTTTACGTCGCTGGAACCCAAGGCGAGTGAAGGCTCATCGTCCAGCGGACTCTGGATACCCATCTTTTGGGCTGTCTCGATGATGCGCTTGATGCCCATTTCCTGTCCCAGGCGAACTGCCACGGAGTTGATACTCTTGGCGAAGGCACTCTTCAGCGGAATACTGTCGCCCGAGAAGGATCCGTTGGCGTTGCTTGGTGTCCAGGTTACTACCTCGTGTTTCTTTTTGTCATACACCTGCATCGAGATGTATTCGTCGCGGCGTTTGTCGCAAGGAGTCAATCCTTGGTTCATCGCCTCGGTATAGACGAAGAGCTTGAAGGTAGAGCCAGGCTGTCGCTCGGCAGTCACCTTGTCGTATTTCCAGTGGTCGAAGTCGATGTCGCCCACCCAAGCTTTCACGGCTCCTGTCTGAGGCTCCATAGCTACGAAGGCGCAGTGCATGAAGGTGGTCATATACTTGATGCTGTCCTCTGCTGTCATGTTGAGCGTGATGCTACCCTTGTCGTAGTCGAACACTTTGACAGGGTGAACCCATTCCTTGTAATAATAGTTCACAGAGTCTGGGTTGTTAGGAAAACGAGCCTGCAGCTCTTTGTAGAAAGGCTGGCGTTCGGCGATGCCCTGTATGAAGTCTGGGATAATGTTGTGGTTCTCGTCTTGCCAAGGTTCCTCGCCCAACCACTTGCCCTTGCCAGCCTGGTTGCGATGGATGCTCCAGTGGTTGTTGAAGTTCTGTTGCACCTGCTTCATCTGTTTGCGTACGGCATCCTCGGCGTATTTCTGCATACGGGTGTCGATGGTGGTGTATATCTTCAGGCCGCTTGAGTAGAGGTCGTAGCCCTCGTCCTGGCACCAGTTCTTGAGATAGTTGGCTACAGCCTCGCGGAAGTATTTAGCCTGTCCGTCGTAGTTTTCCTCTACCTTGAAGTCGAGTGTGATAGGCTTCTCCTTCAGTTCGCTGTATTCATCCTTGGAGAGGTCGCCATGGGTCACCATATTATATAATACGGTGTTGCGGCGCGCCAAGCTGTTCTTGGGGTTTGTTTTCGGATTATAGTAAGTGGTGGCTTTCAGCATACCCACCAAGACGGCAGCCTGGTCGGTTGTCATTTCCTTAGGTGTGGTATTGAAGTAAGTCTTGGCGGCAGTCTTGATGCCGTAAGAATTATTACCGAAATCCACGGTGTTGGCGTACATGGTGATGATTTCCTTCTTGCTATACACCGTTTCCAGTTTCACGGCGATAATCCACTCCTTGCTCTTGATGATGAGCAGGCGCAGCAAAGGCACCTTGCCTAGCAAACCTGTGGAGTATTGCGAGCGAACACGGAACATATTCTTTGCCAACTGCTGTGTGATGGTAGAGGCACCACGGGCATCGTGATGCAGGATTGCGTCCTTGGCGGCACCAAACACACCGATAGGGTCGATGCCGATGTGCTTGTAGAAGCGCTCGTCCTCTGTGTCAACCAAAGCCTTGAAGAAGGCAGGGTTCACCTCGTCGTATTTCACAGGCGTACGGTTCTCGTTGAAATATTTACCGATCAACTTGCCGTCGGCACTATAAATCTCAGAAGCCTCCGAGGTTTGTGGGTTCAGAATACCCGAGAAGTAACCAGGCGACTTGCCAAATAGCCAAAGGAAGTTGATATCCACTGCGCCTAGGTACAAGATGAAGGCGACGATGCAGCTAGCCAAGGCGACAGCCGTCTTGGTGTACCATGCCCTGCCTTGATACAAGTGTTTGTACCAAGGCCAGAAGGCTTTGAGCTTTTGCCATATCCAGGCAAAGATAGTCTTGATTTTATTCATATATCTTGTTTGAATTAATTCTTCAATCTAAAACTACGCGTTCTCTAGGTTGCAAAGGTACAACAATTATTTGAAAAATCATCATTCAATTCCATTTTTATGAGTTGTTAAGCATCATTAAGACTGATGAAATGTTTCAAGAAGTTTATCTTATGTTACATCAGGCTAAAAAATGATGTTTTTTATGTTTTTTCGCCATTAAATTTATCTTAAAACGTTTGCGGGAATCAAAAAAGTTTGTACCTTTGCAATTGTACAGACTGCATTCGGCAATATGAAAGTACACTTTTGTAGTGCTCGTTTGCTTGTCTTTTGTCGTCTGAATTTTATACAAAAACTTAATAATAAATATAATTATGGTAAGCAACAACATTCCACAGGTCAAGCTCGGTATCATTGCCGTTAGCCGTGACTGTTTCCCAATCGCGCTTTCTACTCAGCGCCGTGAGAACATCGTAAAAGAGTACAAGGGTGAAATCTTCAACTGCCAGACCACAGTTGAGAACGAACAAGATATGCTCAAGGCCTTGGGCGAGGTAAAGGAGCAGGGCTGCAACGCCTTGGTGGTATTCCTTGGCAACTTCGGTCCTGAGACTCCTGAGACTTTGATTGCGCAGAAGTTTGATGGTCCTGTGATGTTCGTAGCAGCTGCCGAGGGCGACGGCGACATGATCAATGGTCGTGGCGACGCTTACTGCGGTATGCTCAACTGCTCTTACAACCTTGGCATGCGCCACCTGAAGGGTTATATCCCAGAGTATCCTGTAGGCACAGCAGAGGACGTAGCCAAGATGATCCAGGACTTCGTTCCAGTGGCTCGCGTCATCCTCGGTTTGAAGGGCTTGAAGATTATCACCTTCGGTCCACGTCCTCAGGACTTCTTCGCTTGCAACGCTCCGATCAAGGGCTTGTACGAGTTGGGCGTAGAGATTGAGGAGAACTCTGAGCTCGACCTCCTCGTGGCTTACAAGGAGCACGAGAACGACCCACGTATCGATGGTGTTTGCGAGGATATGGCCAAGGAGATGGGCGAGGGCTGCTACTATCCAGACCTCAGCCGCCGTATGGCACAGTTTGAGTTGACATTGCTCGACTGGGCAGAGGCTCACAAGGGTTCTCGCCAGTATGTGGCATTCGCCGACAAGTGCTGGCCAGCCTTCCCAAGCCAGTTTGGTTTCGAGCCTTGCTATGTAAACAGCCGTTTGGTTAGCCGTGGCATCCCTGTGGCTTGCGAGGTAGATATCTATGGTGCGCTCTCTGAGTACATCGGTATGTGCGCTTCTGACGATACAGTTACTTTGCTCGATATCAACAACTCAGTGCCTAAGTACATCTACGACGAGGACATCCAGGGCAAGTACGACTATAAGTTGACTGATACCTTCATGGGCTTCCACTGCGGTAATACTCCACAGTGTAAGATGTGCTCTAACCGTAAGATTAAGTACCAGCTCATCCAGAACCGCCTCTTGGAGAACGGTGGCAAGCCAGACTTCACCCGTGGTACTTTGGAGGGCGACATCGCTGCTTCTGACATCACATTCTATCGCCTCCAGTGCGACTCAGAGGGCAACCTCCGTTCTTACATCGCCGAGGGTGAGGTGCTCGACGTTCCTACCCGTTCATTCGGTGGTATCGGTATCTTCGCCATCAACGAGATGGGTCGCTTCTATCGTCACGTATTGATTCAGAAGGGTTATCCTCACCATGGTGCCGTAGCCTTCTCTCATGTAGGCAAGACTTTGTTCGAGGTGTTCAAGTATCTTGGCATCAAGGACATCGCTTACAACCAGCCAGCTAGCTTGCCTTATCCAACAGAGAATCCTTGGAAGTAAGAATTAAGTGAATAGTGAAGAACGAAGAGTGAAGGATTCAATAGTAATGAATTCCAATAGTTAAGAATTCAATAGCTCTTCTTCTTGCGATATGATATCAAAAAGGGCGATTGCCTTCCTGATAAATGGGAAGTGTAATCGCCCTTTTATTATGCCTTGATAATCATATTTTAGAATTCCGCCATGAAGAGCACGCTTACCTTGTAGGCGATGTCTTCCAGTTTCTTAAATTGCGAACTGCCAGCCACTTGCTGCTCTTTGCGCAAGTAAATCTCCTGACCATTCAACTCGGAAAGCTGGCGCTTGAACATGAAGCGATGCTTCTGCTCCCTTTGCGTACTGTCCTCGCTCGTGCTGCCGAATGTGAGTGTGATGGAGTCGGAGAGGAGATTGCCCGCTTGGTCGTAGAATCCGAATCGCAAGGTAACTTCTTTCACCTTTTCGCTTACCGGTTGGTTCTGATAGAAACTGATGGTCTGGGTGTTGGTCGTAATCTTGCTCTTCTTGTTGAGGATATCCACCGAAACCTCGCTCACACCTTGTTTCTTCTTGATGTTGACATGCAGCACAGGCATCACTACCTCCTGAGGCATGCTTCCACCATGCACAAACCTGCTGCCGGCACCTTGCTTGCGAATGCGGTTCAATCCCTTGGCTGTCTGCACTTGTAGCGATGAAATGCCTGTGCCGTTTTCGGCGGGGCTATCTGTTAGTCCTACCTCTTCCGCACTCCAAGTCTTCACTGCGTCTCCTTCTTCCAACCCTCTGCCAATGACGAAGCGACGAGAGTCCTGGATGATGGTATCGCCCATCACCTTGAAGTCGGAAAAGTCGGTCTCGTCCAATGTCTCGTTCTGATAGAGATAACCATGGTCGGAAGTGATGAGAATGTTGCAGCCGTTGCCATTCCGGATGAGGTCTATCATCTGCAAGATGTGCGCCATCTCGTCTTCCGTAGCCTTGAATACCATGCCCTCTGATGCCTTGTCGTCGCCAGTCTTGTCTATCATATTGCTATAGATGTAGATGAGGTCGAAGTCCTTGAAGGCGGTCTTGGCATTGGTCGTCTTTAGAAAATCCTCGGCAGTGATGGCCTTGCTTCTTGCCACAGCCTTTTGCAGCACCTTGCTTCTTGCCTCCGTACCCTTGGTACTCATTCCATCGGCAAACACCTCGTCGGCATCCTTCTCGTAGGAGAGTTGCTTGTGGGGTAGCAGTGCCGCCATGCCCAGTTGGGTGTAGGAGGGCAGGGTGGAGAGCATGGCTGGCTTCATGTCTGTTTCCATGCGAGGCATTTGGGCGATGCGTTCGCTCAGTTCCACCATGGTCTCATAGCGGAGGGCATCGCTGATGATGACGAAGATTTTCTTCTTGTTGGTGATGAAGGGATAGACATACGTAGTGTAGAAGACTGATTGCGAGAAGATGCCTTCCATCTTCCATGTGTCCATTCCGTCTATCAGTGGTTGCCACTTCTTGGCGAGAGCCAGCAGATAATGGTTGGTGTACGTGCGTTCCACTCTTTCAGTTACTTGCGCTAGGAGTTGTTTGCTCTCTGCGAGGTTTGCCTCGGCGATGTAGTGGCGATAATGCAAGTCTATCGTGTAGAGGCTTTGCTCGTAAAGCGAAAATCCTTCCTTGGCGGTGTCAAAAGAGAGCTCGTTCATCTTCTGTTCGATGTCGGTGAAGAGATAGCGTGCTTGCAATAGGGCACGTAGGGTGTGACGGGCCACATCGAAGAAGAGCTTGTTCTCACGTTCCTCGATGATGGCTTCCATCTGTTCGGTGGTGATGGTGGCGTTGATGACTTCCGTCAGCAGGTAGCCGGCGATGACCTTGTCGATGCAAGGGAAGGTCTCCACGCCGAGCAGTTGCTGCATACTGTATTCGCATACTTCGTCCTTGATGCCGAGTTCATCCTCCAGTCGGTTAGCCCATTCTGTGTAGAGGTCGCCGTAGGTGCGACTGTCTCGCCAGTCTCGCATGAAGATGAGCGCCTCGTTGGTGAGTGCTTGCTCGTTGCCTGTTTTATCCGCAGCCTTTCCTGTGAGATGGCTCTGCATGTCGTTCTTGAAGAGTACGATAATTAGATCCTTGATGTTTCTGCCGGCATGATAGCCGAAGTAGGTTTCTGCTTGCTGCCAGTAGAAGTCTTCCAGATGGTAAGCCTTCAGGTCGGCTTGCATGGTTGTCTCCTCATTGTTAGCCTCGGTGATGAGGGCGTAAGTAAAGGCTTCGCAGGTGGCGTTGCTCTTGCAGACCACGGCGAGCATCTGTTTTTCTATCTCGGCGCTATCCATGCCTGGCGATAGCTTGGCTGCCAACTTGTTGCGATTGTCTGCCTTCTTGAAGAAGGCGAGGTGCTTATCGACTACTTTCTCTTTCAGTTCCATGGCTATCCCGCACTCTGCCGCATAGAGCGAACTCATGTCAGCAGAGAAGAGCGCTCCTTCCTCTTGGTAGTCCAGGAGCCAGTTCTGCTCATCCTTAGGCATCGGCTCAGTGATGTAGATGACATATCCTGTCTCTGGCTGTTCGCCTTTCTGCATCTGATACTTGATGCTGAAGGCATTGCCTTCCATTTCCAATACGTTGATGCCTGGCACGTCGAGGCTGGTGGCGATGTCTTTCATCTGTCCACCTTCGTCGTACCAGAATACATATCTGTTTTGCTCCACCATCGAGGTGAGCACTTGCTTGATCTTATCGTTTTCGGTCATTTTTTATGAAGTTAAGGAGTTAAAGGAGTTAAGAAGTTAAGACGTATGCCTTTCTTCTTTATTTTACTCCTATGGCTTTGAATGCGGCATCCACCGGGTCGGTATATACTTCCAAGCTGAACTTGGTCATCAGGTCGGCTGGCACGTTGCCGTATTGCATCATGTCGATGGCTGGTATGAGGATGCGTTTGGCTCCTGCGTCGTTGGCTATCT
>DBLF01000092.1 GCA_002297965.1 Candidatus Segatella papionis | reverse complement strand
ACATCCGGACGAATGTTCATCAGGTGCGAGATACTGTCACGACTCTTTCCCTCGGCATATTCCTCGAAGAGTTCGCCCACTTGGAAGAAAAGCATTACGAAGACTGCCTCAGGAAACTCAGTTTCAGCCCCAGGGAAGAAACCGATGCAAAGGGCGCCGATGGTAGCGATCGCCATCAAGAAGTCCTCGTTAAACATATCGCCTTTGGCAATGCCTTCCGCCGCCTCGCCCAGCGTCTCGTGTCCTATTAATAAATAAGGTATAAGATAAACGAGGAGCAGCTGCCAAGTGGCTAAGTTGTAATTCTTCTCTATGAAGACTGCGGCTATCAATAATAGGATAGTCACGGCGATGAGGCTAAGTTTCGACTTCAATCCACCCTCCTCATGGTGATGTTCATGACCACAGCCACAACCGTGGTGATGCTCGTGATCGTGGTGATGCTCATGACCATGATGATGCGCATGCTCACATTCACAATGATGCAGATGTTTCATTTCTTCCATAATTTTGCAATACTTTTAGTTACACATTTCTATTTTCGAGTGCAAAATTACAAAAAGGCTTCTGCAACCTAGTTGCAAATGATGCAAATATAAGAATTAAAACCGAGACCGCCAAAGTTTTTGAGCACAAATGCTTGCATATTCCAAATATTTATCGTAAATTTGCAAAAAGATTCTAAAGCAGCTGCGATTATGACAGATACAATGGACAAAACTTTATCGGGCGACATCCGCAAATACCCGAAACGCATACCTTACGGCATGATGAATTTCGAGGCAATCATCGACGATGACTGCTATTATGTGGACAAGACACCCTACATCGAAAAAATAGAAAGAGCCAACAAGTTTTTTTTCTACATACACCCTCGTCGATTCGGCAAGAGCCTCACACTCTCTATGCTCCAACATTACTACGACATCAACGAGGCGAACAAATTCGAGCATTTGTATGGCAACCTCTATATCGGACAGCATCCGACACCTGAGCACAATAAGTATCTTGTCATCAAGCTCAATTTTTCTATTGTCAACGCTGAGTTGCATAACTACAAAGACGGACTAGACTCCCATTGTTCCATCGCATTCAATTATTTTTGCGATGTCTATGAGCAATATCTGCCAAAAGGCATCAAGGAAGGCATGAACCAGCAAGACGGAGCCGTGAAGCAGCTGAACTATCTCTGCAATGAATGCTTGAAGACCGGGGCTAAGATTTATCTTTTCATCGACGAGTACGACCACTTTACCAATAAGATTCTCGCCGAACCAAATTGTCTGGACAAATATCGCCACGAGACTCATGGCGAGGGATATTTGCGTACCTTCTTCGACACCATCAAGGCGGGCACTGACTCATCCATAGCTCGTGTATTCGTAACAGGCGTAAGCCCTGTGACTTTGGACGACCTGACCAGCGGTTTCAACATCGGAACCAACTATACACTCAGCTCTCAGTTCAACGAGATGACCGGATTTACCGAGCCGGAAGTTAGAGATATGCTTACCTATTACTCCACCCAGTTTGAGTACAACCATACCATCGACGAACTGATAGCCATCATGCGCCCTTGGTATGACAACTATTGTTTTGCCGCCAAGAAATATGGCAAAGCCAAGATGTACAACTCCAACATGGTACTCTATTTCATAGACAACTATGTACACAACGACTGTGAGATTCCCGACCGCATGATAGACGACAACATTCGCACCGACTACAACAAGCTCCGCATGCTCATCCGTCACGACAAGGAGTTTGCGCACGATGCCTCCATCATCCAGCAGCTCATCAAGCTAGGTTACATCACAGGTACTCTCAAGCCTGGATTCCCAGCCGAACAGATTGGCGACCCTGATAATTTCATTAGCCTATTGTTCTACTTTGGCATGGTTACCATCGATGGAACATATAAGGGAAAGACTAAGTTTATAATCCCTAACGAAGTGGTACGTGAACAACTATACACTTACCTACTCGACACCTACGATGAAAACGAACTGTCTTTCGATGGTTTCCACAAGAGCAATCTTGCGAGCAAACTGGCCTATGATGGCGAATGGAAGCCATATTTCCAATACATCGCAGACTGCCTGCACAAGTACTCTTCCCAAAGAGACCATCAGAAGGGAGAATTCTTCGTGCATGGCTTCACCCTTGCCATGACTTGCCAGAACGAGTTCTACCGCCCTATATCAGAAAAGGACACCCAGGAAGGATATGCTGATATTTTCCTCTGCCCTCTTCTCGACATCTACAGCGACATGCTCCACTCTTACATTGTGGAACTAAAATACGCCAAGACGAAAGATTCTGATGCCCACATCCAGCAGCTTGCCGAAGAAGCCAAGGCACAGGTGAATCGTTATGCGAAGAGCGAGGTAGTAACTTCTGCCGTCAAGACCACTCAGCTACACAAGATTATCGTTATCTACAGGGGCACAGAAATGGTGGTTTGCGAGGAAGTGACAGAAGGCTAAATAGGAAAATTAAGATAAGACAGATAAAAGTCTTGAGATGCAAAAATTGCACCTCAAGACTTGAGTTGGTTTTAAAAAGAT
>DBLF01000055.1:1001-2506 GCA_002297965.1 Candidatus Segatella papionis | reverse complement strand
CCGCAATAACGCTGATGGGAACATCCCCCGAAGCAATCCTCTCAGAAGTAGAATAATAAAACTTCCCCATTCGAGTGACGACCTGTGTAGAGCGATACTGCAATGGGGAACAAATCAAAAACTTTAATTCAAAATGGATAAGAAACTTAACGAGATACGTAAGGAGATGATAGGGCAGTTGGAAGAGCGATTAGGTATGAACCAAAAGCCCGAAGACGATTTGTTCTATTATCATCCTTCCGAGGATAGAATCGTCCTCTCCCATGCCCTCTTTTGGGTAATGACGGCATCCATCAAGGGCAAGATAGCCAAGGAGAAGTATTTCCTGCTCCTTCGCCGATACCAAGAAGAGATGCTGGAAGCTTGGCTTATGGAATCGCCAGATTTCAAAGACCTCTTGCATTATTGCAATGTCATATACAATACACTCCCAATGATTCTACGTGGAGTCTATAATTTCAGTATAGATAAGGATGCACGCCGACTTGGCGCCATTTGCGTTGTAGCAGGAGGCTATGGTGGAGATATGCGAGATGATAAAGCCAATGAACTCCTCGATGATATAAACTTCTATTATAATAAGGTGAAGTGTCGCAAGATAGAACAGATGTTGCCAACTTTGAATAAGTTGGTGGTTCGGGAACAGCAATCTTGGATGAGTTCTATATAAATAAACTTGGCAATCCTTCACCCGATAAATGATTATAAATTAACTTTTTTCTTAAATCTCTTGGTAGTTTTCAGGAAAAATCCTATCTTTGCACCAAATTTTAAATAGGAGGTAATATGGATATTTACAATAAGGAGTTTTTAGAAAAGCGTGATGCAGCGATGAAACGTTTCATGGCTGCAAAGGAAAGAAAGAAAAAAAGAATGGCAGAGCTGGAACAGATGCTTCGCAAGGACTATTTGGCTCGTACAGGTGAAGAACCTAAGTTTGTAAATGTTTGGTGATATGAATCCACTTTCATTAGATAAGATCAATAAAGTTTCTCCCTATGAGGTGCAGATGGTGATAGAGCCAAACACTTACCGCTTTGTGACAGAATATGGTGTTTATGCGTAATCGCTTGTTTGATTCATGGTTTGCTTATGCTAATAGCAAGGAACAATATGTAATCATGGTAGCAAATATTCATGATGTTGAAGGAGTCGATAATTATGCAGCAATGATTTTGAGAAAAGACAATCCCAAGTTTGTGGATTATGTCTCGGAGTTCAATAGTACCATAAATATGTTCAGGGTTAAGCCTTGAACATGAAATAATCCCCCATTCGAGTGGCGACAAGCGCAGAGCGATACTGCGGTGGGGAACAACATCAAAACAATCGCAACTCTGTTGCGTAGGCACGCATCGGCAACCCCTTGCGGGTAAAGACTCCGTTGCCGATACAAAAACTCTATGGGAGCTATAGCGGACATAGCTACATCCTCTCGTCCCTGAGATTTCTGTCCCCCGGGCACGGGGGAACCGAAGGGGGTAGAGAGGCTTGGAGAGAAAGGT
>DBLF01000055.1:0-943 GCA_002297965.1 Candidatus Segatella papionis | reverse complement strand
TGAATATAATCAAGACAAATATAGATGGCGTGCTCATTATAGAGCCACAAGGTACACTTCTGCCAAGATAACGAGAGTATGAGTAGTTATGGCGTGATGCGAGGCTTGCACTTTTAGCGGCCGCCGTATTCCAATATAAGTGTGGTGAGTTCTATCATCCAGAGGCAGATGGAGGCATTTCAATTATAGATGATAGCCTTGGTATCGATTGGAAGATACCAATCGAGCACGCCAATCTCTCAGAGAAAGATACGAAACATGAGATGTTGAAGGACTTTGATAGTCCATTCAACATCAACGTTGATTTATACAAATAATAGAGAAAGTATTTTTTTTGTGCATAACAAGACAATGAAAGATTTTAAAGATATAAAAATAGCTGTGGCCGGTACAGGCTACGTAGGTCTGAGCATTGCCACGCTGTTGTCTCAGCACCATCATGTGAGTGCAGTGGATGTTATCCCAGAGAAGGTGGAAAAACTTAATAATAGGATTTCTCCTATTCAGGACGATTACATCGAGAAGTATTTGGCGGAGAAGCCACTGAATCTAGTGGCAACTCTCGATGGCAAGGCAGCCTATGCGGATGCCGACTTTGTGGTCATAGCGGCACCAACCAATTACGACCCAGTGAAGAATTACTTCGATACTACCCATGTGGAGGAAGTCATCGACTTGGTATTGGAGGTGAACCCAGATGCTGTGATGGTTATCAAAAGTACCATTCCAGTGGGCTATACCCGTAGCCTCTACTTGAAGTATGCCAAGAAAGGTGTGAAACAGTTCAATCTCCTCTTCTCTCCTGAGTTCCTTCGTGAGAGCAAGGCACTCTACGATAACCTTTATCCAAGTCGCATCATCGTAGGCTATCCAAAGATTATCGACCGCCCAGAGTTTTCCGAGGAGAACGAGGCAATCCAACAGGTAACGGATGTGGAGAAAA
>DBLF01000098.1 GCA_002297965.1 Candidatus Segatella papionis | reverse complement strand
TCGTTACCTGTGAACTTGTTGCGCAGGGTGCGGCGAATGGAGAGCAGGTTGATGATGGTGCGGCGCAGGATGTCCATGTTGAATGGTTTCAGGATGTAAGCGTCGGCACCCGTCTCCAGTCCTTCCAGCTGGTCTTCCTCGCGGCTCTTGGCGGTGAGCAGTATCACGGGCACATCGTTGGTGTTGATGTTCGCCTTGAGTTTGGTGCAGAGGGTGTTTCCGTCCATCTCCGGCATCATGATGTCGCTGATGACGAGGTCTGGCTTCTTCTTCAGAATCTCGGTGAGCGCCACCTTGCCGTTAGGATAGGTGCGAATTCGGAAGTCGTCGCTGAGTTGCGCCTTGAGGTATTCCTGGATGTCTTCCTCGTCTTCCACGATGACAATTTCCGCCTTTCCGCCCTTGCCGGCGGTTAGGCTGGCAGCTGTGGCATCGGTCTTTGCGGTACCGTTGTCGAGTTCGTCCTCCATCTGCTGCTCATCTTGTTCCATCTGCTCGATGTCGGCGAGTTCCTGGTTTTGCTCTTCCACCACCTTCTGCTCTTCCACCATTTCTTCTGGCTTGAGGTGCTCGCAGCCTAGAGGGATGCGGATGATGAACTCGCTGCCATGCTCAAACTTGCTGCCCTTCTCGCCCTCGTTGTTATGGGCGCTGATGGTGCCATAGTGCAGCTCCACGAGCGAGCGGGTCAGGTCGAGTCCGATGCCAGTGCCGATGTTGCGGTCGTTAGGGTCGGCAGCGCTTTGGTAGAAGCGCTGGAAGATGGTCTCCAGTTTGTCCTTCGGTATGCCGATGCCGCTGTCTTTCACGCTGATGTAGGCGTGGTGCTCGGTATGGGTGAGCGAGAGCAAGATGTGTCCAGCCGTAGGGGTGAACTTGAAGGCATTGGAGAGAATGTTGATGAGCACCTTGTCGAAGTTGTTGCGGTCTATCCATACGGGCAGTTTCTCGGAGTCGTGCTGGTATTCGAAGTCGATGTTCTTGGCTACGGCTTGCTGCTGGAACAGTTCGTACTCCTCGTTGATGAACGCCACCATGTCGGTTTCGCACATGCGCATCACCATCTGTCCCTTGTCTATTTTTCTAAGGTCCATCATCTGGTTGATGAGGTGCAAGATTCGTTCGGAGTTCTTTCGGATAATCTCGTAGATGCCCTGTCGATGAGGCTCCTTGTCTTCCTTGATGAGGGAGAGCAGAGGGGTGATGATGAGGGTTAAAGGCGTGCGAATCTCGTGGCTGATGTTCATGAAGAACTTAATCTTGGCCTCGCCCATTTCCTCGGCGTGGATATGCTGTTGCAGGGTAAGGCGGTCTTCCTCCTTGCGCTTGCGGTGCTGGATGTAGAGCACGATGAGTGCTATCAGTATCAGAAGGTAGAACAGTCTTGCCCAAATGCTGGCGTACCAGGCTGGGTGGATGGTGACGGTGAACTCGCGGATAGGGGTTTCGTAGCTGTTGCAGATGGCCTTGACACGGAACTTGTAGGTGTCGGGCGATAGGTGGGTGAAGGCTATTTCGTTTTGTCCCACAGGCACGGTGCGCCATTCCTCGCCGTTGATGCTGTAGGCATAGGCTATCTGCTCCACATTATTATAGGTAAGGGTGGAAAGCTGGATGGTGAACGAGTTGTCGTCGTGCGATAGGTTGAACTCTTTGCTGTTCACCACACCGTCGTCGGTGATGGTGTAGATGCCCGACTCGCTGCCTGGTGTTACGTGCTTGTTGCCCACCATGAAGCCCGAAATCACTACGTTGGCTTGCCAAGGGTGCTGCTTCACCTCGTCGGCCAGGAACCAGTTAAGTCCTCCCGTACCGCCCATCAAGATCATTTTGTCACCCCAAGCCGTGCATACGGAACCGTCGCTGAACTCGTTGCTTTGCAGTCCGCTTTCAGCGAAGAATTTGGTGATGATGCCAGTTTTAGGGTTCAGTTTGTTGAGTCCGCAGTTGGTTCCCATCCATATTCTGCCTTGGTAATCCTCGGTAACGCTTGCCACGCTGTTGTCGGTGAGTCCTTGTGCTGTGGTGTAGAGCTTTGGCTTGATACCTTTCTTGAAGTCGTAGCAGAAAGCGCCGTCTTCGGTGCCGTACCATACATGGTCTTTGCTATCCACAAACACGCAGTGGGAGAAGCAGTTCTTGTTCAGGCAGTTGATGCCCTTGAAGGTGGAGAGCCAGCTGCCTTTGCTACGGTCGAGGCACGCCAAACCGATGGAGGTGGCTACGAATACTCGCTTGCCGTCTCTGGAGAGGCTTATCTTGATGAGGTAATTGTTGGGCAGGCAGTTGAGCTTGATGTTGTTGTCGGCTCCATACTTTGCTTTGTAGTTCTTCAGGTTTCCGTTCTTTTGCAGGCAGTAGAGACCAGCGCCCATGGTTGCAAACCAGAGGTTGCCTTCGGGGTCGCACTTGATGTCGAATACGCCCACCGACTTGCTGAATCCGAAATCCACGGGGTGGTAAGTGCCTGCGGCGTCGAGGTAGCCCATGCCGTCGGTGTAGGTTCCCACCCAGGTTCTGCCTTGCTGGTCTTTGCAGAGTGAAAGCACGGCGGCTTGTCCCATGCAGTGGTGGCTCGAAGTGCGTGTGCCGAGGTCGAATAGATAGAGACCGTCTTTGTCGGTTCCCACCCATATTTGGTTGCCTTGGTTTACACAGAGGCTTGTTACGCTGTTTTCGCCTATCACGTTGTGGTCGCCCAGTCGGAATCCCATGTAGTTGAAGTCGTTTTGCATGAATCCCTGCATAAAGACTCCTTTTTGCAGCATGCTCACCCAGATGTTGCCTTGTTTATCTTCTAGGATACTGGTCACCTTGCTCTTGTCGAGGTTGATGAGTCGGCTGTAGATAGGGTTGTTGAGCGTGAAGCCTGTACGAGGATCATATACGTAGATGCCCGTTCCGTCGCTTCCGACGAAGAGGCGACCGTTTCGGCTGATGTAAATGTTGTAGATGGGTAGGTTGGGGATACTGGCTATTCGGGTGAATGCTGTGCTGCCCTTACGTAGCAAATAGACACCCGAGTTCTTGGAGGCAAGGTAGATGTTTCCCTGCTTGTCTTGTTGGATGTCTTGCGCTACGATGCCTTCCGTGCCAGCGAAATAGGAAGTAATTTTTCCGTTGTGCTCCTTGCGGTGCAGTTTGCCGTCTTCGCTCACAATCCAGAGTCTTCCTTGGTTGTCTTCCAGCAGCGTGTGGATATATTTTAGCTTTTCCACATCGCCCTTCATAGCATAGCATTCCTTGGCACCATACTTGAGAAGCATGATTCCGTAACCCGATGTGGCGATGGCAATGTCTTTGTTCTTGAGTGGATAAACTTGCGTAACATAGGTAGTGAGAGGTTTGCCCTTGGAGTCGAGCAAGGGAATCTTCTCGAATTGGCTGCCATTATATAGAAGCAGCGAGTTGTTGGTGCCGAGCAATAGTTGCCCCCTCTCGTTTTCTGAGAGGCAGTTGATGAAGTTGCTGGTGAGTCCTGGTGCATTGCTGCTATTCTTCTTCATAACGCTGAAGTTGTAGCCGTCGTAAGCGTTCAGACCATTGCGGGTGGCTATCCAGATGAAGCCGTTCTTGTCTTGGAACACTTGTGTGGCAAGGTTGCTCGAAAGCTGGTTGTCTGTATTGAATAGCTTTCCGTTTTGCGCCCCTGTTGTGAGGGCGAAGAGGCAAGCCAGTATCAGCAGAACTAAATGTTTTATAGATTTCATCGTTTATTATGTATTTTAAATAGGTTTATCATTATGGGTGCAAAAGTAATCATTTTTGTTGGATTATTCGTCATAAAAGCATTGTTTTTTCGGGAAAAAGTATCAGAAATAGGCAATTTTTATAAGAAAATCTATGGTTTGTAACATTGCGCAAAGTTTTTGATACACAAAAAATCGAGGCGCAAAGTTTTGGTTACGCATGATAAAGAGACTTTTGATAATAGTTTGTATCTTTGCACCGTCATTCAGAGCTAGAGGGTGAACCTCCTTGCTTTGGATACTTTAAGTTTATGTAGATCATAGGTTAGGTTTATTGTAAAACATAGGTTTAGTTTGTTGCAAATATTGATTTGGTTTATTCTAAACAGAGGTTTTAAGAATGTTTTAGTTAGTTTAATTTAGGTTTTAATAGTTTTTCTAGGGATGGTGCGTAGCGATACGTGTCATTCCTATATTCTTTAAATTGCACGCGTGTATGCGTGTTTTTTGTTAGGTTTTAGGTTTTTTGCACGAGGTGAAAGATTGTATGGAAAGGATGCAATGAGGCTGAATATAAATTGGCAGTAGAAAATAGTGATAAAATCTAAATAATAATATAAACATGAATAGAATGAAATTCTGGTTATCCCTGACCCTTGCGTTGGTGGCTTTGGTGGGGAAGGCATCGGGCGAAGAAAAGTCCACTTTGCAAGCGGAGGGGGAAGCCCTTCCTGCCTTGCATGTTGAGGGCAAGAACCTTGTGGATGCCAATGGCAAGACGGTTGTCTTGCATGGTGTGATGGACACGCCCAACCGATACTTCAACGGTTGGAGGTGGCAGCAGTGGAAACCCAACTATAGCGAGGAAGACATCCAACCTTGCTTGGCGTATTTTTCCAAGCTGTTCTCGGCGATTACCGACAAGGAGCAGGGAGCTTACTGCACGGTGTTCCGTCTGCACATGGACCCTTGCTGGACCAACGACCCCAACGTGCAGCTCACGGATGAGGAGAAGAACATGGGCGAGGCCTGCATCACAGCCTTCAACATGGCTCGCTATCGCACTTATCTTCAGGAACTCTACATCCCCCTTGTCAAGGATGCCATTGCCCATGGGCTTTACGTCATCGTCCGTCCCCCAGGGGTTTGTCCTGGCGATATCAGCGTAGGTGATAAGTATCAGCGTTATCTCAAGGCTGTATGGAAGGCATTTGCTGCCGACGAATACATCCAGCAGAACGCAGGTTTGATTTCCATCGAGTTAGCCAACGAACCCGTAAGAGTTCATCTCTCGGATGGCAGCGACTCAGAGACGGCGTTGCACGATTTCTTCCAACCCGTGGTAGATGCCATTCGCCAGGCAGGTTTCAAGGGTATCGTCTGGGTGCCAGGTGCAGGTTATCAGAGCCAGTACCAGAATTACGCCAAGCATCCCATCACTGATAGCGAGAACAATTTCTCTTATGCTGTCCACGTGTATTCCGGTTGGTATGGAGCTAGTGACAAGAGTTGCGACCACGATGCCTTCATCAAGCAGTTTCAGGCACAGGTTCCTATGGTAACCAGCAAACCAATCATGGTGACGGAGATAGACTGGAGTCCGGAAGACCCCGACAAGGCGAGCGAAGGCCATTACAACGAGTGGGGGCAGTGGACGCAACCCAACCTAGGCAGTTGGGCGACAGCTTCCACCTCCAAGTGGGGCTTAGCTTGGAAAGCCGTACACGACCATTTCGGCAACATCGGCATGACGCTCACCCATCCTCAGGAATATTACGACATCGACGAATACCTGAAGAGCGGCAAGGTGCAGCCTGGTTTTCAAAACGCCAAGGCGCACGGACTTTTTGAGGAATGCTGTGGAGACGCTTGCATGAAATGGTACAAGGAATGGTACTTGCAGCAAAATCCTACGGGCATCGAATCCGTCTGGAGCGATGGGGTCGGCAAAGGAAATGATGGGGTTGGCAATGGAAATGATGCCTTCGGCAATGGAGCAAAGGTAAGCCACACCTATTATTATAATATGCAAGGTCAGCAGTTGTTTCAACCCTTAAAAGGCTTTTATATCGTAAAACAAGTGTTAACAGACGGAAAAGTTCGTTCTCGCAAGGTTTGTTACAAATAACAAAGAACTTGTTACACGATGCAAAGCGTATGCGATATAAAATCTGTACCTTTGCAGCCGTTTAAGACCATTAACAAGAAGAATGAACAATTAACAAGTTTAAATATAAACAATTAACAAAGAGAACAACGAGTTGAATAAACAACAAAGGTGAACTCCTAAATAAAAGCATAAATCATAAATGAATAGAACATGATTGAACAAGTGTTAACAATGAAACGGACAGCAGCCTTATGCTTGATGAGTGCTTTCTGCGGCTTGAATGCGCAAGCCCAGAACATCCACGTCAAGGGTAATCTTGTTGACGGCACAGGTGAACCGCTGATTGGTGCAACTGTGAAAGTGAAAGGAAATGCCAGCGTTGGTGCTGTCACCGACTTTGATGGTAACTTCGTTATCAGCGTTCCTTCTGAGAACTCAACCCTCGTCTTTACCTATGTAGGTATGAAGACCAAGGAAGTGAAGGTGGGCAAGAAGAGAGAATTCAAACTATCCCTCGAAGACGATAACGCCATCGGCGAGGTTGTAGTCGTAGGTTATGGTCAGCAGAAGAAAGCCTCTGTCGTGGGTTCCATCACCCAGACTACTGGTGAGGTCTTGGAGCGTGCGGCTGGTGTCAGCGACATTGGTGCAGCCTTGACGGGTAACCTCCCAGGTGTTGTAACTATCCAGGGCAATGGTATGCCTGGTGAGGAGGAACCTCAGATTATCATCCGTGGTTCTAGTTCATGGAACAATTCCGACCCTCTCGTTCTCGTTGATGGTATTGAGCGTCCTATGAGTAGTGTGGACATATCTTCTGTGGAGAGTATCTCAGTATTGAAGGATGCTTCTGCTACTGCCGTGTATGGTGTGAAGGGTGCCAATGGCGTTATCTTGATTACTACCAAGCGTGGTCAGGAAGGCAAGGCTAAGATTGACGTTGGTTTCAATGCCACGTTGAAAGCTCCTTCTAAGTTGCCTAACAAGTACGACTCTTACGATGCGTTGATGCTTCGCAACCAAGTGGTAGAGCGTGAGCTGGGTGTTTATCCAGAAGGAGTTTCATATCTTCGTCCTCAGTCTTTTATAGACAACTATCGCAACCAGACAACAGATGAGCAGCGTGAGCGTTATGCTAATGTCGATTGGCAGGATGCACTTTTCAAGAAGTCTGCAATGTCCTATAATGCCAACGTGAACGTGAGTGGTGGTACAAAGTTCGTTAAGTACTTTGCTTCTGCTGATTTCGTGCATGAGGGTGACCTCTTCCGTGAGTATGACAACGGACGTAACTATAACTCTGGTTATGGATACAATCGTATCAATGTTCGTAGTAACTTGGACTTCTCTATCACAAGCACTACTACTTTGAAAGTGAACGTAGCTGGTAGCAATGGTGTAAGAAAAGCTCCTTGGAGTAACATGAGCAATAGTGAGTGGCAGATTGGTCAGCAGTGGGCTGGTGCTTATAATATCGCCCCAGATGTGTTCTTGCCACAATATTCTGATGGCACATGGGGATTCTATCCATCTGCTTCCAATGTAAGTAACTCTGCACAGAATCTTGCTATCGGTGGTACAGCGCAGGCTACAACCACTCGTATCAATACTGACTTTACTCTTGAGCAGAAATTGGATTTCATAACCAAAGGCTTGAACTTCCGTGGTACTATCTCTTGGGATAATGTGTTTGTTGAGACTGGACGTGGTATCAATGACTTGAATAATACAGCCCAGACTAAGTATATCGATCCTGAAACAGGTCAGATTACTTATGGTAAAGAGCTTGAGGGACAGAATAAGTTTGATTGGCAGCAAGGTGTGAACTGGTCAACGGAAGGTGGTTCTGTAGATAACAGCCAGACTGTTCGTAACCTCTATTATCAGTTGCAGCTCAACTGGGCTCGCAAGTTTGGACAGCATGATGTATCAGCCATGGGCTTGTTCTCACGCCAAGAAAATGCACGTGGTAGCGTGATGCCTACTTATCGTGAGGACTGGGCGTTCCGTGCTACCTATAGCTATGCTGGTCGTTACAACATCGAGTATAATGGTGCTTACAACGGATCTGAGAAGTTCAGCAAGGACAATCGTTTTGCCTTCTTCAATTCTGGTGCTATCGGATGGACCATCACTGAGGAAAACTTCATGAAGTCTCTTCGTGACAAGCACATCATTGATATGTTGAAGTTCCGTGCTTCCTATGGTGAGATTGGTGATGACAACATAGGCGACCCATTTGATTCTACTCGTCGTTGGTTGTATATGAGTCAGTGGGC
>DBLF01000021.1 GCA_002297965.1 Candidatus Segatella papionis | reverse complement strand
TCTTCTTAGCTTTCTTGGTATATATGCGTTTGCTATTGGAGCAGGGCATGTGAACAGTTTGAGATTTAACATTTATAATTTAACATTTTAATTAGAGCTATCATGATTATTACGATTGCGCGCCAATGTGGATGTGGCGCAGTTCGTGTGGGCAAATTGCTTGCCGAGCATTATGGTATTCCTTTTTATACCCGTAAGAATTTGATGGAAATGGCGAAGGAACGTGGTGTTCTGGAGGAAATGGAGGCCTTCTTTGATGAGCATCCTGTGGATGAGTTGCTTTTTTCCATATCTTCCTTGGGCGAGAACCAAAAGCTTCTTACGGAAAAGCCTCTTCGGGTCTTGGCTGATATGGTGGGGCAAGAGAATTGCATCATCATTGGTCGTTGCGGCAATTACATCTTTCGTGAGCGCAAAGACTTGGTGTCTGTCTTCCTGAAGGGAAATCTCGCCGAGCGCATTGCGGAGATTCAGGAGGACGAGCATCTTTCGAAGGATGAGGCGGCAGAGTTTGTGGAGCATATAGACGATTGCCGTGTGGCTTATCATAAATATTATACGGGACTTTCTTGGGGCAATGCCGATGATTATGACATTTGTCTTGACACTACGAGATTGGGAGTAGAGAAGACTGCTTTGGCTATCCAGACTTATGCCGAGGCTGTGCTTAAGTAGAACGAACGCGTTCGATTAGCATTTAAAATATGTATTTGGGATGAAGTTTTTAATTCAGTTTTTAATCATCATTGCATTCTCCTTTGCTGGAGAGTTATTGCATTATTTGTTGCCGTTGCCTATACCTGCCAGTATCTATGGCATTATCTTGTTGTTTGCGGCATTGGAGTTGAAGATTATCAAGGTGAAACATATCAGGGAAACAAGTAGCTTTTTGATTGCGATTATGCCTGTGATGTTTATTCCTGCTGCTGTGGGACTCATCGATTCCTGGCATTCCATCGGTAGCGCTTGGTTACAGTATGTCGTAGTCACGGTGGTCAGCACCTTTGTCGTCATGGGTGTCTCTGGATGGTTTACCCAGTTTGTCATCAGAAGAGGAAAGGAGGCGAAGAAATGATTTCGATGTTTCAGGATTCCGTATTCTTTGGGGTGCTCATCAGCTTGGCGGCTTATGCCATTGGGTTGTTTCTGAAGATGAAGACGGGCTGGTCGTTGATGAATCCATTGCTGATTTCCATCGTTTTGGTCATTGTCTCCTTGTTGCTCACGGGGGTGGATTATAAGACTTACAGTGCGGGTGCCAACAGCATCAGTTATTTGCTCACGCCAGCCACGATTTGTCTTGCCGTTCCTCTTTATCAACAGGTGGAACTGCTCAAGAAGAACTATCGGGCGGTGCTCATTGGCATTTCTTCGGGCGTGTTGGCGAGTCTTTGCTCGGTGCTTCTGCTTGCCCTCCTGTTCCACTTCGATCATGCGGCATACGTCACCTTCCTGCCTAAGTCCATCACTACCGCCATCGGTATCGGTGTTTCCGAGGAGTTGGGCGGCCATGTCTCAGTCACGGTAGTGGTCATCATTGTCACGGGTGTGCTGGGCAATATATTTGCGGAGAAATTCCTCAAGTTGCTTTGCATCAAGGAACCTATCGCCAAGGGTATCGCCATAGGTTGCTCTGCCCATGCCCTGGGTACTGCCAAGGCCATGGAGATGGGTACCATAGAGGGTGCGATGAGTAGTCTCTCCATCGTGGTTTGCGGTGTGATGACTGTGATAGGCTCCTCTATCTTTGCGATGTTTATGTAGTTTCTGCTTCCGCTTCTATCGTCTTGTCCTAGAGATGAAATCGGCGAAGCGTTGAGGCAATGCAATATTCACTCCCTTTTTTCGTTTTATAGATATGAAACGGAAAAAGGGATTTTTTTATGTCATAATCGCTGCATGTACTTCTGTTGCGATAATGGGGTGTGCCGATGATGAGACTTTCTCGTCGTCTCGCACCGATTTGCTGTCATTTTCTGCCGATACGGTAAGCCTGGACACCACCTTCTCTAATGTGCCTACGCCTACTCGTAGCTTTTGGGTGTATAATCGTTCGGGAAAATCCATTCGTTGTGCTTCCGTCAGGTTGGAAAATGGTAACCAGACGGGTTATCGTGTCAATGTGGATGGCTCTTACTTGGGACAATCTTCGGGTTATCAGGTGCAAGATGTGGAGGTGAGAAAGGGAGATAGCATCCGAGTGTTTGTGGAGCTTACCTCTAACACGCAATATCAAGACAGCCCAAAGCTGGTGGAAGATCACTTGCTCTTTCTTTTGGAGAGTGGGGTGCAGCAAAAGGTCAACCTCAAGGCATTCTCTTGGGATGCCCTTTTGCTGAAGGATGCCCATATTCGGAGAGACTCTGTGATGCAGAGCAGCAAACCTGTTGTCGTCTATGGAGGAATCACGGTGGATAGCTTGGCTACGCTCTCGATAGGTGCTGGTACTCGCCTGTATTTTCATGAAGATGCAGGGTTGAAGGTGTATGGCTCATTGCGTGTTGCTGGAGAGGCCGGCAAGGAAGTGGTGATGCGTGGCGACCGTCTCGACAATATGTTTGATTATCTGCCATACGATCGCACGCCAGGACAATGGCAGGGCATTCATCTGATGCCTTCTTCTTATGATAACGTCATCACTTATGCTGACATCCATAGTGCCTATGCTGGCATCGTAGTGGATTCCAAAGGTGCAAGCAGCCAGAATTTGCAGAGGCAGAAATTGCTGATGCAAAATGCCACGGTGCATAATTGCCAGGGATATGGCGTGGCTGTTGACTCGGCTAAAGTTCAGTTGTACAATTGTCAAATCACGAATGCCCTGAATCATCCTCTTGGTGTGCATGGAGGTGATGTGGAGGTAAATGGTTGCACCATCGCCCAGTTTTATCCCTTCGATGGACGAAGGGCTACAGCCATAGGGATGGAACCGCCTATAGAGAACCTAAGGGTAGTCAACTCTCTGGTAACTGGCTATCACGACGACGAAGTGGTGTGGAGCGCACCCGCCGAAGGACAGAAACTGAATTTTAGTTTCGACCATTGTGTGCTGCGTACGGAGAAAATGAACACGGATGACAGCTTGAAGTTCACGAATGTTATCTACGAGGACATCAAGGATACGGTTCGATTCGGAGAAAAGCATTTCCGATTGTTGGATACCGATAACTTGAAGTACGACTTTCGACTTCGCAAGGAGTCGGCTGCCATTGGGGTGGCTGATCAATCTACCTCATTGCCTATAGATCGTCTCGGGCTTCTACGTGATGAGAAACCCGACGCCGGGTGCTATGAGTTTGAGGAGCCGTCGGATGGCGAGTAAGGCCACCATTCGGCATATCCTCTTTTTGTATCTTTTGGATGATAAATCTCTTGATGCTCTTATTATTCTTTCATGTTGGCATCCACAAATGAGAATGGCAGCAAATCCTTGATGCTATGAAAGCAATAGATGCCATTCTCGCCATAGAGCAGGATGCGAACAGGGCATCGGTAGCGGTCTTCCATCTCCAGGACTACTTGTCGGCATGCGCCGCAAGGGGAGATGGGCGACTTCAGGAAGCCATGCTCATTGCATGCAGCGATGGCAAGAGTGGTGATGGCTTGCTCGGGATAGTTGCTCTGAGCGGCGAAGATGGCGCTGCGCTCTGCGCAAAGACCCGATGGGAAAGCCGCATTCTCCTGGTTGGCGCCAATTACGATTCGTCCATCCGCCAGCAGGCAGGCTGCACCTACATGGAAGTGGCTATAGTTGGCGTATGAATTGCGGGTGGCTTCCTTGGCCTTCTTTACCAAGAGCTGCTCGTCTGTGGGCAGCTCTTCCAATTGGGCCACTTGATACTGGATATGCAAGGTATGCTCTTTCATAAGCTTGGGTATTTTATTTGGTGTAAAAGTCTATGATGTCCTGCAAGGCCTTCTTGCATACAGCACAAAACTCTGGAGTCTCGTTGATGCGCATGCGGCAATCCTGCACGCCTCGATATACTCCCTTCGGACTGTAGCCTGCTCCCTCGAAGACACCCACTTTGGTTGTGGCTTCCTTGGCTTTCTTGGAGAGCGGGGTCGGAATCTTGGTTCCCTTTTTTATCATGTCTTCCCATTTTCCGTGGAAATCCACCAGGGTGGTGATGTTCTTTTCCCATGGCTCCACATCGTGAGGATACATCGGAACTTCTTCTGTCTCGTAGGCATACTCGTCGGCAAGGCCCGCGAAAGAATGGCCGAATTCGTGTACCACCACTGGCTTGAACCATTGCTGGTGGCAAGTGGTGAGATTATAGGAGTTGAGGATTCCGCCTCCTCCATATCTGCTGGAGTTTACCAAGACGATGATGTGCTCGTATGGGGTGCCTGCCAGCCAGTCGTGCAAATCCTTCAGGTGCAGAGTGGTGAGGTATCTTTCGCTATAGAAGGTGTCGAAATGCGAGCTAAGGGCGGTCTTCTTCCATATTCCCTTGCCTGGTTCGCTGGTTCCGCTTTCCTGTGATGGAGACTTTACTGCCACTACGTTAAACTTGTCTCTATTGCTCTTGAAAGGCTCATGGTTGAAGATGGCTTCGGTGGCATCCTTCGCATCCTGCAAGAAGATGGGCATTTCCTCTTCTGTGTATCCTTCCGCCACGTATGCGATGTGGATGCAGTGGGTGGTGTCGGCTGCTTGCTGCAGAGTCTCGTAAGGGGTAGGGTGGTCTCCCTTGCGGTGTATCAAGATGTCGCCTGGAGCCACTTGGTGGGTAAGCGAAGCCATGATTTCGCGACGGTTGTTTCGCAAGTCGAGGGTCACGTCGATGGTGTCCTTCGGCATAGGTACGAGGAATACGTTCTCGAAGCTCTGGGTGTTGTTGTCGGAGCATGGCTCTGAGAGCCACTCCTGGAACAGGGTTGAGAAAGAGTTGCGATAGATGACTTTGCCCGAGCGATGGTCTCTTACCGTGATTTGACCATTGCCTTCTACCGGGAGTTCGCTCAGTCTTTGCTTCTTGCCATACCATCTCGGCTCTGCGTTGAGCTCATCCACGGCTATCATCTGCTTGTCTTTGTTGCCAGCGAATGTGTAGTCTATTCTCAGTGTCTGGTCCTTGAAATAGTCGTCGAAATTTTGGGCAGTTATCTTTCCGGGCATCATCATGATGGCGAGGGCTGCCAGCGATATCATTTTCTTGTTCATTCTTTTTGTCTTACTTTTTGAACGTTTATATTTCTTATTCTTGGTGATTATCTGATTCTCATTCTTGGTGATTATCTGATTCTCAATTTGTCTCCCACCTTGATTTGGTAGTCTGCATCAAGTTTGTTCATCTTGTACAGGTGCTTCAGTCGGATGCCGTATTTTTGCGCAATGGTGTACATGCTCTCCCCAGCTTGCACGATGTGTGGGTGCTTCTTGTATTGCTTAGGGGCCTTCTTGCGTTTTTTCTTCAGGTAGATGATGTCTCCCTTGTGCAAGGTGGTATGCTTGTCGCATTCGTTGTATCTGGCCAGTTTGCGCCAGCTTATTTCCACTTCCTTTCCTATTCCCCTGAAGGTGTCTCCCTCGCGAGCTACCAAGTAGTAGTTGTCGTTGAATTTATGGATAGGGTGCAGGAGCCCCAGGGCGTTCACAGGCTGGTCGTTGCCACTGTGCTCTGCCATGAAGCGATCGTAGCGCTTGGCCTTGTCGTAATCGAACAGCTTGTAAAGCTCGATGAGCTGAATCAGCTTGTTGGCGTATTGGGGATTGGTGGCGTAGCCGCATTGCTTCAGCCCTCTTGCCCAGCTCTTGTAGTCGCGCTGGTTCAGTTCGAAGAGGCGGGCATAGCGTGGTTGCTTGGCCAGGAATTTGCTGTGGTCCTCATAGCTCTCCCTGGCATCCTGATATACTCGGAAGCATTCGCCTCGTGCGTCATCGTCATGATACTGCGTGGGTCCCGTCCAGTTGTGGCATTTGATGCCGAAGTGGTTGTTGCCTTGGGTTACCAGCACGCTTTTGCCAGCGGCACTCTCAAAGAGTCCCTGCGCCAGGGTGATGCTGGCGGGGATGTGGTAACGAAGCATCTGCTCGATGGCTAGATCCTTGTATTGATTGATGTATGTCTGATAGGTCATGTTCCATTTCATTTGTGCCTGGATGTGGCCGCAAAAGAGCAGGGACAAGCCTATTATATATGTTTTTATCTTATTCATAGTGCAAAAATAATAAAAAAAACGGATAAGCTACATTTTATTTAAGTATTTTCACTATCTTTGCACTTAAAATTAAGAAATATGAAAAGTAAACGTGTAAAAGTAGTGATTGCGTTAGGCTCTAATGTCCAACAGCAGTACCATATAGATTTGGCCAAGATTTGTTTGGAGGCAACCTTTGATGATATGACTTTTAGCAAGTCTATCTGGACAAATCCCATCGGATTGTCTTCCGACAAGTTTCTCAATGTCTTGGGGGTTGGCTATACCAACGTCAACCAAGAGCGTACCGTGCAGGCTCTCAAGAACATCGAGCGCAAGTGTGGTCGAAAGGTGGCTGCAAGCAGAAAAGGGGTCATTGCGATAGACGTCGATTTGATGCTTTTCGATACAGAGCGCTTTCATGAGCAGGATTGGAATAGGGGCTACATGAAGCGCCTGCTCTCGCAAATGGGAATTTCCTCCAAGAATGAGGCTGATGCATAAAAAAATCCAAATCCAGGGCATAACTGAGTTATAGCTCTGGATTTGGATTTTCTTTTGTCAGTTGGAGTTCCACCACCTTGCCTGTGGCAAGTGACTTTTGTACGTTGATGAGACGCTGGTTGCTGCTTCCTCGGAAGAAGAGGTCTTCGTCTCGGAGTTCCTTGACGAAAGGACCATCTACAAGCACGTCTATGAGTTTCAACAGTTCCAGCTGCTTGGGGTTCTTCAGGAGATTCTCGTATTTGTAACCCGTGAAGCACCAGATGTCTTTGTCGCTTTGCTCCCTGATGGCACGTGCCAGTTCGGCGAATCCTTCGGCCTGGAACATAGGGTCTCCACCGGAAAAGGTGACATTGGCGAATGGGTCGTCCATGATTTCCTTCATGATGTCCTCGGTAGAGGTCATTGTTCCGTGCTTGATGTCCCACGACTGCGGATTGTGGCATTCGGGACAATGATTGGGGCACCCGGCACAATAGATAGAGGTCCGGAATCCCGGACCATCTACCATTGTATCGTGTACTATACTTAAAACACTAATCATTTCCCCTCATTTTATTTGTTATGTGGAGTGTCGATGTGGGTAACACGGTCGTGGAGCTCGGCAAGCTTGCCGCTGTTCCAACGGTCGGTGGTGCCTACCAAATAACCAGTGATGCGCTGCAACTTGTCGATGTGGTGGCTGCCGCACTTAGGACAAACCTCCAGGTGGGCATCAGCATTCTCGTAGCCGCAGTCGAGACAGCGGTTGCGGTTGTGGTTCACGGAACCATAGCCCATGTTGTATTTGTCCATCATATCCACCACGCTGGCGATGACTGCTGGGTTGTGGGTGGCGTCGCCGTCTATCTCCACATAGAAGATGTGACCTCCGCGGGTCAGGTCGTGGTAAGGAGCCTCGATCTTAGCCTTCTGCAGGGCGGTGCATTTGTAGTAAACTGGCACGTGGTTGCTGTTGGTATAGTAATCACGGTCGGTTACGCCAGGAATCACGCCAAACTGCTTGCGGTCTTTCTTCGTGAACTTTCCGCTCAGTCCTTCGGCTGGTGTGGCGAGGATAGAGTAGTTGTGGTGATACTGCTCGCTGAACTCGTTGGCTCTGTCGCGCATATAGGTGATGATCTTCAAGCCCAGCTCCTGTGCTTCCTCGCTTTCGCCATGGTGCTTGCCGATGAGCGCCTTCAAGCATTCTGCGAGTCCGATGAATCCGATGCCCAGTGTGCCGTGGTTGATTACGCTCTCGATGGTCTCCTCTGGCTTGAGGTTCTCTGCGCCTACCCAGAGATATTTCATCAGCAGTGGGAACTGCTTCGCCATGGCTGTCTTCTGGAACTGGAAGCGCTCGTCTAGCTGCTTGGCTGTGATGTCGAGGATGTTGTCCAGCTTGGCAAAGAACATATCGATGCGCTGCTTCTTGTTCTCGATGCCCATGCACTCGATGGCGAGCTTGACGATGTTGATGGTGGTGAAGCTCAGGTTGCCACGTGCGATGCTGGTCTTCTCGCCCCAGCGGTCCTCGAACACACGTGTGCGGCATCCCATGGTGGCAATCTCCCACTTGTATCGCTCTGGGTCGTCGGCACGCCATTTCTCGTTCTGGTTGAATGTGGCGTCGAGGTTGAGGAAGTTAGGGAAGAATCTGCGTGCGGTCACCTTGCAAGCCAACTGGTAGAGGTCGTAGTTGCGATCCTCTGGCAGATAGTTCACGCCACGTTTCTTCTTCCAAATCTGGATAGGGAAGATGGCTGTCTCGCCATTGCCCACGCCCTGGTATGTGCTGAGCAGAATCTCACGCATGATGCAGCGGCCTTCGGCACTGGTGTCGGTACCATAGTTGATGGATGAGAATACCACCTGGTTACCGCCACGAGAGTGGATGGTGTTCATGTTGTGGATGAAGGCCTCCATGGCTTGGTGCACTCGGTTCACGGTCTTGTTGATGGCGTGCTGCTCCAAGCGAGCCTTGCCCTCAAGCCCGTCGAGGTCTTTCTCCAGATAGTCGTCGATGGCGATGTCGTAGAGGTCGCTCAGGTCTTCGCCTGTCAGTTTCTCCAGGTTCTTCACCTCTTCCTGGTAAGACATGCGCACGTAAGGAGCCAGATAGAAGTCGAAGGCTGGGATGGCCTGACCTCCGTGCATCTCGTTTTGGCAAGTCTCCAGAGAGATGCAGGCCAGTACGGCTGCGGTCTCGATGCGCTTGGCTGGGCGGCTAGAGCCATGGCCTGCCGTGAAGCCATGCTTCAGGATGATGTCTAGAGGGTGCTGAACACAAGTCAAACTCTTGGTAGGATAGTAATCCTTGTCGTGGATGTGGATGTAGTTGTGCATCACAGCATCACGAACGTCTTCTGAGAGGAGGTAGTCGTCAACGAAAGGCTTGGTGGTCTCCGAAGCGAACTTCATCATCATGCCTGCTGGTGTGTCGGCGTTCATGTTGGCGTTTTCACGAGTGATGTCGTTGTTCTTGGCGTTGACGATGCTCATGAATACGTCGCGTGTCTTTGCCTTTCGGGCAATGTTACGCTGGTTGCGGTAGGCGATGTACTTCTGGGCCACATCCTTGCGCGCGCTCTTCATGAGCTCCATCTCGATGGCGTCCTGGATGGCTTCTACGCTCATCTGGCTCTTGCCACGATATGCGATGTGGTCGGTGATTTGCTCTATCAGCGAAGAGTCCTCACCCTTATCAGTGTGCAACATGGCTTTGCGGATTGCAGCCATAATCTTTTGCTCGTTGAAGCCAACGATGCGTCCGTCGCGTTTTACTACAGTTTGAATCATTTCTTGTGTTACTTTTATGATTAATGTTTAATGTGCTTGGTATTAAGTCCTTATGTGTTGAAGGGGCTTAAAATACTGTCTTATCGACATTGCAAAGGTAAGAAAATAAATTGAAAGTGGAATGTTTTGGACAACTTTTCTTGCGTTAAAAAATATTAAGTCGCTGATAATTAGGCATTTAAAAAATCGTTTTGGAAAACTTGCGGTATCCGCTGCTTTCCAAAACGATTAATTGCTTCTGTTTCAATATGTTGCAGGAATGTGTCGGCTGTGTCGCTGTATTCTGTGCATTTGTGTGCGTGAGCCCTCGTCTCCTTTTCCTAGCCAGGATGGGGGCTTGTGGAGTGCCCTATGATACCTTTACCTGGCTTTTGTAGTCGAGGGCGGCACCGATGGCGGTGCAGAACTCCGAGTACTTTGGTATGTGGAAACGCACGCCGTAGAGCTTCTCCATGGCAGGATACACTTCCCGGCATTGCGGCATCAGGGTGAGGTTTCCGATGAGCACGAAGTCCTTGATGCCCGATTCCAGGGATGAGAGGATGGTGGCGGAGCCGATGCACTGCAATACCATCCAGATGAGTCCCTTGGCGATGTCTTCTCTGGAGGCGTTGGCCTTGGCGTTGCTGAAGAGCGAAGCCACGGCGTTCATCGGCAAGCCTGGCAGAGGCTTGGCGCTGATGTCGCCTATCAGCAGGTTGATTTTCGACACGTCGCCTTCTTTTGCGAGGTTCACTATCTGCTTGATGTCGTCGGTCTTGAGCATGATGCGGCTGAGTCCAGCCAGTGTGCCACCGCCGATGCCGATGCCGCCGATGTGCTTGATGCCGTTCTCGTCGCATTTCACGAGCGAGGTTCCTGTGCCCATGCTCACCACGATCATCCTATCCAACTTGCTCTCGTAGCGGGCACCCAGTCCGTCGGCCACGAATTCCTGGCTCTTGGAGGTGGGCAAGCCATAGATAGGCTCGTCGATGTAGGCGGAGCCCACACCGGTCAGCATCACTTGCTCTACTTCGTTGAGACTGATTTTATTGTCGTGGAGGTATTTCCCGAAAGCACCATAAAGAGAGGTGATGGGGTCGGTGGCCTTGATGCGGATGGGGCTGATAACCACGCCGTTTTCATCAATTCCCACTATCTTGGTGGTGGAAATGCCTACGTCTATTCCTATTACTATCTTTTTCATGGGTGCAAAGTTACGCTAAAAAGAAGACACTGCAAAATAAAATCGCGTTTATTTTGCAGTGCCGATGATTAATACTTCTTAAAATGATGCTTCTGCGTCTTAGGGATGATATTCCAATATCTTGGAAATCCCTCCCTTACATCACTCCTAGGCGGCAGAAGGTGATGAGCACGGCATAGCCGATGACCATGCTCAGGATACCCACGGTGAGACCCGCCTTCACCATGTCGGTCTGCTGGATGAGACCGGTGGAGTAGGCGATGGCGTTAGGAGGGGTGGAGATAGGGAGCGACATGGCGCAAGAGGCAGCCACGGCTACACCTATCAAGATGGTCTCCGTGCCTCCGATTTCGGCGAGCTTGTCGCCCATGCCCGAACATACCACGGTGAGGATAGGGATGAGCAGGGCGGCGGTGGCGGTGTTGGAGATGAAGTTACTCAGGATGAAGCAAACCAAGCCGGAGACAACCATGATGACGAGTGGGTCGAACTCGGAGAATGGGATGCTGTTCACGGCGTTTTCTGCCAGCCCCGTTCCGTTCATCGCCAAACCGAGGGCAAAACCTCCAGCCACCATCCAGATTACCGCCCAGTCGATGTCCTTCAGGTCGTTGGCGGTGATGACGCCAGTGAAGGCAAACACGGCTATCGGAAGCATGGCCACGGTGTTGGCGTTGATTCCCAATTGCTTTCCGAATACCCATAGGATGATGGTCAGGAAGAAGGTGGCGCCTACCACGGCGGTGCGCCAGTTGTGGTTGGTGCTGCCTTCTATCTTTAGTTCGATGGTCTTCTGAGAGAATGGGAACATCTTGCGGATGATAAACCAGGCGCAAATGAGCATGATGAGCACCATAGGCCCCATGATGACCATCCAGTCGCCGAACCCGATGCCCAGGTTCAGTCCCGCTGGGTCGTTCAGCACTTTGTAGGCGAATGCGTTAGGAGGTGTGCCTATCGGGGTTCCCATACCGCCCAGGTTGGCACCGATAGGTATGGCCATGGTCAGTGCGATTCTTCCCTTTCCGTTTGCGGGAAGCGACTTGAACACTGGCGTCAGGAAGGTGAGCATCATGGCGGCGGTGGCGGTGTTGGAGATGAACATGGAGAAAATGCCTGTGATGAGCATAAAGCCTAGGAGCACAAATTCCGATCGTTTGCCGAACGGTGCCATCAGGGTCTTTGCCATCATCACGTCGAGTCCGCTCTTGGTTGCCGCAATGGCGAGGACGAAACCTCCCAGGAAGAGGATGATGGTCGGGTCGGCAAAGCAGGCCATCACACCCTGGTAGTCCAAGAGTTTTCCGTATTCTCCCTCGGAGCCTTGCATCACGGCGAAGGCGGAGTCGGAGACAAAGAACAGCAACACGAAGATGATTACCACAGAGGTGGCCCATGCCGGGATGGCTTCGGTGAGCCATAGCATCACTGCCATCACGAAAATGGCGATTACGCGTTGTTGTACCACGGTTAACCCGTCTATGCCAAAGCTGTCGATGGGCAAGTTCCAAACTAGGATGGTGACCAGGGCGGTGATGACAAACATCAGCGCTTTCTTGCGATTGAAGTCGCCGGTCAATACTTTCTTTACAGTTTCTTGCATTTTCTCTATGTTTTTATGGTTCTACTTTTTTGTCTAGGTCGAAGCACTAGTTTTAGAATCTGGTGTTCCGATGCTGCAAAAATACACAATATTTTTGGATTAGCAACAAAATATCGAAAAAAACAATAGTAAAATGCACTTTTTTTGAAAATAAATAGAAAAAAGTGGCTCAGTTTCCAAACTTTTTCTTATTTTTGCATCGAAATGGCGATAGCGGTTATCGCCTAAACCGAATTTAAAATTTATTATCATGAGTCAGTCAGTATTATTTTGCATCATTGTTTTGGTGATTGTTTTTACAATCATTGTTTCTTCTTACTTCCATAAGCGTCATCATGAGTTCAATATGGAAGACATCGAGAAGGCTGTGCGTGGCGCATATCCCAAAGGGGTGTGCTCGATTTCCAAGGAGGAGTTGGTGAAGTCTATCAAAAAGCACTTCCATTGTTCAGCCAAGGATGCGCATTATATTATAGGTGTAGCTCGGCGCAAAAAACTGGTCGATATAGCGGCTGGCTATGTTACCTTGCTTTAGAAGTCAACGTGATTCACTACGTGATTTTGGGAACTACACTACGTGATTTTGGAAACTACAGAAGCAAAGTGTTCCACGGGCTGAAACGAAAAGTTTCATTGCCAGAAACGAAATGTTTCTTGGGCAGAAACAAAAAGTTCCACGGTTTAAAGCGCTTGGAACAGACGCGTGGCACAATTTGGCTTCACGTTTGGCACGATTTGGCTTCACGCTTGACACGATTTGGCTTCACATTTGATACATTTTGCATCTGCGTCTGATAAAAAAACAGAATACATTAGAAATAATTTAAATATAATGTACGCACGTATGCGTATATGCGTCCGCGCATGCTAGCGCATACGTATGTATATAATAAGGTGAAGCGTAAAATCTTCGTTATTCAAGTGTTTATATATGTTAAAAGTAGAAGAAAAACGAAACTTTTCTTCCGAAATATTTGGCAGTTTCGGA
>DBLF01000008.1:562-15423 GCA_002297965.1 Candidatus Segatella papionis | reverse complement strand
TTTGCAGAAAATTTTCAATAATGGCTACTCAAATACCGTATTTAGACGTTCAAAACCTCACCAAACGTTTTGGTGCAGAGGTTCTTTTTGATCATATTTCCTTCTCTATCGCCGAAGGACAGAAAGTGGGACTCGTGGCACGCAATGGCACGGGAAAATCTACATTGATGTCTGTGCTGATGGATAAAGAAGGGCACGAGAGTGGAGATATCATCTATCGCCGCGACCTGAAGGTGGGCTATCTGGAGCAATCGCCGAAGTTCGACCCTGAGGAATCGGTGCTCGACGCTTGCTTCAATCACGAGGGAGACCCGGAGAAGGTGTTGCGAGCCAAGCAAATCCTGACGCAGCTTCACATCACTAACATGGACCAGCCCATGGGACAGCTCAGCGGAGGGCAGCAGAAACGTGTGGCACTTGCCAATGTACTCATCGACGAACCCGACTTCCTGATGCTCGATGAGCCCACCAACCATCTCGACCTGGAGATGATAGAATGGCTTGAGGGATATTTGAATCGTGGCAATAAGACCATCTTCATGGTAACCCATGACCGATTCTTCCTGGACAAGGTGTGCAACACCATCCTTGAACTGGACGACAAGACCATTTATACTTATCGAGGTAACTATGCTTACTATCTGGAAAAGCGACAGGAGCGAATGGACAATCTGCGTGCAGAGATTCAGCACTCCAAGAACCTTTATCGCCGAGAGCTGGACTGGATGCGTCGTCAACCTCAGGCACGTGGTCATAAGGCGAGGTACCGTGAGGATGCTTTTTACGAACTGGAAAAGGTGGCGAAGCAACGCATCGAAGACCGACAGGTCCGCCTGAAGGCATCTACCGTATATATCGGCTCCAAGATATTCGAATGCCAGTATGTGAGCAAGGCTTTTGATGACCGAGGCAAAAAGAAGGTTATCCTCAATAATTTCTATTATAATTTCGCTCGCTTCGAGAAAATGGGCATCGTGGGCAACAATGGCACGGGTAAATCCACCTTTATCAAGATGCTATTGGGCGAAGTGCAGCCCGACTCAGGAAAGTTTGACATCGGCGAGACTGTGCGTTTCGGTTATTTCTCGCAAGAGGGACTCAAGTTTCGGGAAGACCAAAAGGTCATCGACGTCATCACCGAGATTGCCGATTATATCGACCTTGGGAATGGCAAGCACATGACCGCCTCCCAGTTCTTGCAGTTTTTCCTTTTCACTCCCGAAGAGCAACACAACTACGTGTATAAATTGAGTGGCGGTGAAAAGCGAAAGCTCTATCTTTGCACGGTGCTGATGAGGAATCCTAACTTCCTGGTGCTCGATGAGCCAACCAACGACCTCGATATCCAAACCCTGCAGGTACTGGAAGAGTACTTACAAGACTTTGCGGGGTGTGTCATTGTAGTGAGCCACGACCGTTACTTCATGGACAAGGTGGTGGATCATCTTCTGGTGTTCAAGGGAGAGGGAGAAGTACAGGATTTCCCTGGCAACTACACCCAATATCGGGAATGGAGCCGACTCCAAGCCAAGGAGGAAGCTGAGAAGGTGCAGGAGAGCAAAGGCTCTGGCTTTGGAGTCAAAAAGGGAAGTTCTGCAGAAGCCAACGAAGGCATGGGTACGGCCAAACGTGACGCTAACTTTGCCAACAAGCGCAAGATGAGTTTCAAGGAAAAGCGTGAGTATGAACAGCTTACGAAAGACATCGATGCCTTGAATGCGGAGCAGAAAAAGTTGGAGGAAGAGCTTTGCAGTGGTACTCTCTCGGTGGATGAACTGACAGAGAAGAGCAAACGTCTGCCAGAAATCAAAGATGAACTTGATGAGAAAGAGATGCGCTGGCTGGAACTCGCAGAAATCGAAGGGTAGAAACTTCACAAAAGAACAAAGGAAAATAGGTGTAATATCATATAAATAATAGATGTGACATCATACTAATAGTTTTAGCAAAGAAAATATGGAAATAAAGAAATCGGAATTTACAATATCGGCTCCTAGGGTGAGCATGTGTCCTAAAGACAATAAGGCGGAGTATGCTTTCATCGGGCGTAGTAATGTGGGTAAGTCAAGCCTCATCAATATGCTTTGCAATCACAAGGGCTTGGCAAAGACTTCTGCTACCCCAGGCAAGACTTTGCTTATCAATCACTTTATCATCAACAACGAGTGGTACTTGGTTGACCTCCCAGGCTATGGATTTGCCAAGCGTTCCAAGACCGTGCAGAAGCAGTTGGAACAGATGATAAGCAGTTATATCTTGCAGCGCCCACAGTTGGCTAATGTCTTTGTGCTCATTGATGTGCGCCACGACCAGCAGAAGATAGACCGTGAGTTTGTCGATTGGTTGGGAGAGAGCGGTGTGCCTTTCTGCATCGTCTTCACCAAGGCCGACAAGTTGGGACCCGTGAAGGCTCGCATGAATGCCGAGAAGTGGATGCATGCACTCGAAGACCGTTGGGAGGAGCTTCCTCCTTATTTTATCACCAGTAGTGAGAAGAAGATGGGACGCGACGAGGTGCTCGACTATATCGACGAAATCAACAAATCGTTGGCAGGAGAATAATCGTCCTTTTAAAAAGCTGACAGGAAAAAGGTAAATAGAAATAGCATGAAACAGATAAACTGGGGATTTATCGGCTGCGGAGAAGTAACCGAGAAAAAGAGTGGCCCCGCCTTTAATGAGGTGGAAGGCTCGAAGGTCGTTGCGGTGATGAGCCGTAGCGAGAACAAGGCACGTAGTTACGCCGAACGTCATCACATACGTAAATGGTACACCGATGCGCAGGAACTCATCGACGACCCCGACGTCAATGCGGTGTATATCGCTACGCCTCCTTCCTCGCATGCCACCTTTGCCATCATGGCGATGCATGCAGGCAAGCCGGTATATATAGAGAAACCATTGGCTTCCAGTTACAACGACTGTATTCGTATCAATCGTATCAGCGAACAGACGGGAGTGCCTTGCTTTGTGGCTTACTATCGACGCTATCTGCCTTATTTCCAAAAAGTAAAGGAAATCATCAAGAGTGGTGCCATCGGCAATGTCATCAATGTGCAGGTGCGTTTCTCCGTTCCACCGCGCGACTTGGATTACAAGAGCGGCAAGGAGATGCCTTGGCGATTGCAACCAGACATCGCTGGCGGTGGTTATTTCTATGATTTGGCTCCTCACCAGATAGACTTGCTCCAAGACATCTTCGGCGTCATCACTCGTGCCCATGGCTATCCTGCCAACCGTGCCCATCTCTACAAAGCCGAGGATACGGTGTCGGCGTGTTTCTTCTTCGAAAGCGGCATTCCGGGCAGTGGCAGCTGGTGTTTCGTAGGACATGAGAGTGCCAAGGAGGATTGCATCGAGGTGATTGGCGACAAAGGGTCGCTGTCTTTCTCGGTGTTCACGTATCAGCCGATTGTGCTTATCACGAGCGAAGGCAGAACGAGCATTACAGTGCCTAATCCGCCATACGTTCAGCTGCCTATGATTAGGAATGTGATAGAGCATTTGCAGGGCATCAATGCTTGCACGTGTACCAGCGTGTCGGCAACGCCTGTCAATTGGGTGCTCGACCGTGTGCTTTGGAAGAACTAAAGCTTTGGAAGAACTAAAGTTTTGGTAAAACCTAATGCATTTATAGTAACGGTATAACCTAATGCATTTATAGTAACTTGAAGTAAAAAAGGTGAAGAAGAGAATCTGTACTTGGATAGGAACAATGGTGCTCGCCCTGTTTGCAATACCTATGTTGGCGATGGGGCGTAGCCCTATGACTGTGTCCGTGCCAGCTGACCAAAAGGTGGCGCAGTCGGATTCTTCTTTCTTGAGTACTCTTTTCAATGCCACGATGTTCAAGCCACATTCCAAGGATAGCTTGACGCGTGCCCGCCATGAGAAAACATTCTTTCATCGCCTAGGAAAGGTGTTCACTGGATTTTTCAGAGAGTTCTCTAATGTAGATACTCTTTATGTAGAGCCGCAGCACTACAACTATACCGTGATGCTGCAAAACACTAATACTTACGAGGAATATACCCTTTATGGAAAGGATGGACAGCGTATCTCCTTTGCGCCAGACCCTTCTTGGCGATTGGGTCCTTACCTGGGATGGCGATGGGTGTTCCTGGGTTACACCCTCGACCTTAAGCACATCAATGCCAAGAGTTCTCACAGCAGCAAGAAAGAGCTCAATCTGAGTCTCTACAGCAGTTTGCTGGGAGTGGATTTGTTTTGGCGTCAGACCGGTAACGACTATCACATCCAGCGTATGAACTTGGGAGACAAGGTGAATACCGATGCGCTGCATAGGGTGGCTTTCGATGGATTCAAAGGAAGTATCAAGGGATTGAACCTTTACTATATCTTTAATCATCGGAAGTTCTCTTATCCAGCGGCTTACTCGCAAAGCACGATGCAAAAAAAGAGCGCAGGCTCCTGGATGGTGGGGTTGGGATACACCCAGCACCAATTGGAGGTGGATTGGAACAAGTTGAGCGAAATCGTGGATGAGCGACTCAACCAAGACTCCAAGAAGCAACTGGAGACGAAAATCGACAGTAGCTTGATGTTCTCCAAGGTGAAATATAGCGATTATTCTGCCACGCTAGGGTATGGCTACAACTGGGTGTTCGCCAAGAATTGGCTTTTCAACGCATCCCTCTCCATAGGATTGGCATACAACCATTCCAAGTCGGATGAGGACGAGAAAGACAAGTTTGACATCAGAAACTTCAACTTCAAGAACTTCAATATCGATGGTATTGGTCGCTTTGGAGTGGTTTGGAACAATAACAAGTGGTATGCTGGAGTCAGCACCATCATTCATTCGTACAATTACCACAAAGATCATTTTTCCACCAATAACTCTTTTGGTTCGCTCAATGTTTATGTGGGAGTGAACTTTGGGAAAAAGCATTGATTTTGATGGTAAGGATAATGAACTGTTAGGACTGAAGTTTTGAGAAATGAGAAATGAGAAATGGGAAATGAGAAATAAGAATATGAGAATATGAGAAATAAGAATATGAGAATATGAGAAATAAGAATAGAAGTTTGGAAATTTAAGACCCAAAGTTTTGAGACAATGAAGAAAATACATAGTTTTATCGTTATGGCGCTGGCTTGTTGGCTGGCAATGCCAACGTTCGCCCAGCCAGGCGTCGTATATCAGCGCCAGGACAGCCTGAAGATTACATCGTTGCTGAAAGAGGCGAAGGCAATGAAGCAGAAACCAGCCAATTGGATGATGTGGTTCGGCAGAAAGTTTGCTGGTGTGCCATACGTGGGCGGTACACTCGACAAGACCCGTGAGGAGGTGCTCGTGGTGAACACTCGCCAACTGGATTGTACCACTTACGTAGAGTTGGTTACTGCTCTCACGATGTGTGCCAAGAACCAGGAGACAAGTTTCGCCTCTTTTTGCAATCACTTGAAGCATGTGCGATACATCGGTGGAAATGTGGAGTATGTCAAGCGTCAGCATTACTTCACCGTCTGGGTAAACGACAATGTGAAGGAAGGCATCGTGAGGGATATTCAGGCTAACCCTCCTTTCTCGGCCATACAGACCATTCAAGTAAACTGGATGTCCACTCATCCTGCAAGTTACAAGATGTTGGCTGCCCATCCCCAGTGGCTCTCGGGCATCAAAGCCTTGGAAAATAGCATCAATGGCAAGAAGTACCGATATATCCCAAAGGGTGAAATCAAGAACAATGCCCTTTTCCGCAAGACGATTCACGACGGCGACATCCTTCTCATCATCACAAAGAAGAAAGGGCTTGACACCACCCATATCGGCATTGCCTCCTGGCATCAGGATGGATTGCATCTGCTCAATGCCAGCAGTATCCACAAGAAAGTAATCGATGAGCCGATGACGCTTTATACCTATATGCAGAAACATCCGTCGCAGATAGGAATCCGTGCTTGCCGAGTGTTGTGATCTTTTTCTCTTGAAAAGTTTCTTTGTTAGTTTTGGCACGCTATTTGTAATGGAGTAGTCGAATCAATAAGCAAATTAGCAAAGAAATTTGATAGAGAAAATAATAACAACATTTAAAATAATATAATAATTATGGCACAGAAAGGTAATATCGGTGTAACGACAGAGAACATCTTCCCTGTCATCAAGAAATTCTTATATTCAGATCATGACATCTTCCTCCGCGAGATGGTTTCCAACGCTGTGGATGCAACACAGAAGTTGAAGACACTGGCTGCGCAGGGCGACTTCAAGGGCGAGATTGGCGACACCACCGTGCGTGTTTCACTCGACGAGAAGGCTGGCACCTTGACCATCAGCGACCGTGGTATCGGTATGACCGAGGAGGAAATCGATAAATATATCAACCAAATCGCATTCTCTGGTGTAACAGACTTCTTGGATAAGTACAAGGAGAATGCCAACGCCATCATCGGTCACTTTGGTTTGGGCTTCTACTCTTCATTCATGGTATCCAGCAAGGTGGAAATCATCACCAAGAGTTACAAAGAGGGTAGCAAGGCTGTGAAGTGGAGCTGCGATGGCTCTCCTGCCTTCGAAATCGAAGACGCAGAGAAGGCTGATCGTGGTTCAGACATCATCCTCCACATTGCCGACGATTGCAAGGAGTTCCTGCAGAAGAGCAAGATAGAGGAGCTTCTGAACAAGTATTGCAAGTTTATGGCAGTGCCTGTGGCATTCGGCAAGAAGACCGAGTGGAAGGACGGCAAGAACGTGGAGACCGACGAGGACAACATTATTAATAATGTGGAACCTCTCTGGACCAAGACCCCTAGCACCCTGAAGGACGAGGACTACAAGAAGTTCTACCATACGCTCTATCCTATGCAGGACGAGCCATTGTTCTGGATTCACCTGAACGTAGATTTCCCATTCAACTTGACGGGTATTCTCTACTTCCCACGCATCAAGAACAACATCGACATGCAGCGCAACAAGATTCAGCTCTATTGCAACCAGGTGTTCGTAACCGACCAGGTGGAGGGCATCGTGCCTGAGTTCTTGACCCTGCTCCATGGTGTCATCGACTCACCAGACATCCCATTGAACGTGAGCCGTAGCTACTTGCAGAGCGACAGCAACGTGAAGAAGATTTCTACCTACATCACCAAGAAGGTGGCAGATCGCTTGAACTCCATCTTCAAGGAGAACCGCAAGGAATATGAGGAGAAGTGGGACGACCTCAAGCTCTTCATCAACTACGGAATGCTCTCACAGGAAGATTTCTACGACCGTGCCAAGGACTTCGCCCTCTTCAAGGATGTGGATGGCAAGTACTTCACCTTCGAGGAATACAAGACCCTCATCAAGGACAACCAGACCGACAAGGACGGAAACCTGGTTTATCTCTATGCTAACAACAAGGAGGAGCAGTACTCTTACATCGAGGCTGCCAAGCAGAAGGGTTACTCCGTGCTCTTGATGGAAGGTCAGCTCGATACTCCTATGGTGAATATGTTGGAGCAGAAGTTGGAGAAGAGCCGCTTCACCCGTGTTGACTCCGACATCATCGACCGCCTCATCGTGAAGGAGGATGCCAAGAAGACCGACTTGAACAAGGAGCAGACTGACAACTTGTCACAGGTGTTCCGCTCTCAGATGCCTAAGCTCGACAAGGCAGAGTTCTTCGTGGAGGTTCAGGCTCTTGGCGAGCAGAACCAGCCAGTGCTCATCACCCAGAATGAGTATATGCGCCGTATGAAGGCTATGAGCCAGTTCCAGGCAGGTATGAACTTCTATGGTCAGATGCCAGACAGCTATAACATTGTGTTGAATTCCGACCACCCTCTTGTCAAGAAGGTGTTGTCTGATTCCGAGGCCAACACAGCCGAAGCTTTGAAGCCAATCCTTGCCGAAATCAAGGGCCAGGAAGCTCGTCTCGCTGTGCTGCATCAGGAGCAGAGCAAGAAGAAGCCAGAGGAGATTACCCAGGCTGAGAAAGACGATGTTCACAACACAGAGAAAGCCATCGGCGACGAGAAGGCAAAGCGCGACAACATCATTGCCGACTATGCCAAGGGCAACAACATCGTGCATCAGCTCATCGACCTCGCTTTGCTGCAGAATGGCATGCTGAAGGGTGCTTCTCTCGATGCATTCCTGAAGAGAAGTGTTGATATGATTAAGTAACAACTTTTCGGTAGGTAACATAGCTGTTACATATCGTATGTTTATATGTGCTAAATGTTTCAAATCCAACATTTAGCACATTTTTTTGTTTGTTTTCTTTGGTGGCACACTGTTTTTTTATTAACTTTGCAGGTAACTACAATCAAAAAAACTCCACCATTATGGAACAAAATGAAGAATCTAAACGCAGCTTGATTGCTGATTATTACACTGAACACTACGATGAACTAAAGTCGTTTGTGGTTTCACGTCTGCATACAGTGGCCGACGCTGAGGACATCGTGCAAAACCTCTTCGTGCGCCTCTTGCAGTCCGACCGCATGATTACGCCTGTCACTCTGCCTTGTTTGGTATATACGATGGCGAGGAATCTCGTCATTGATTACTGGCGTCGTCGCCAGCAAGCCGAGAGATATGAACACTTCATTCTGAAGGGTGATTGGATAGAACGCTCGTCGGACATCGTGGAATCTGTTTATTCTGCACAGGAGGTTACGGAAATCCTGGAGCGTGGAATCGCCCAGCTCACGGAGAAGCAGAGCTGCGTGTATCGTATGAATCTTTATGAGGATATGCCAGTTAGTCAGATAGCCTCTACGCTTAACTTGAGCTATAAGAGCGTGGAAAAGCGACTGGGTGCGGCTCGAAAGAAGATGCGTGGATATGTGGAGAAGTCTTTGGTAGGGTAAGTTATAAGTTAAGATAGATAGAATATTTAATTTGTCAAATAGATCAATTTAATAGAAAAAGCAATAAGTAAATAGAAGGCTGCATTCCTAAAAATAGGAGTGCAGCCTTTTTACTTCATAGTTGTCTCATCGTGAAATGAGAGGGGTGTTAGTTTTGCTTGAATGCGATGACTTTTGTCAGAGCCTTGTCCATATAGAAGGTTTGGGTGAGCTCTTCGTCCTTGCCTGTTTTCCCCTTCAACTTATAGGTTGCCCTGATGTACATCAATGTATCGGGGAGTGCACCCTCTGGATAGTTGATGTTGCTCTTGATGTAAGGCTGATGCTCCATGTCGTTGCGCATCGACTTCACGCGCCCCATGTCGATCATGGCTGTTGGGGTGAGCTGGGTGAATCGCTCGAAACTGCAGTCGTTGCCTTCTTCCAAGTTCTCGTTGAGGAAGTCCTTGACCAGCGACTGAGCCTTGTGCTGGTCGCCACAGGAAGTGAGGACCAGCATCAAGCCTAGTGTGATTGAAAATAAAATCTTTTTCATCATTATTTGATACTGCGGAGAATATCCAACAAGTGATCCCAAACCATCTGCACGGTAGGAATCAATAGGGCTTCGTCTGGAGTGTGGACGTTGCGAAGGGTAGGACCGAAGCTTATCATGTCGAGGTCAGGATAACGCTCTGAGAAGAGACCGCACTCCAATCCTGCGTGGATGCCCTTGACCAATGGCTCCTTGCCGAAGAGTTTCTTATAGCTCTTCACGGCTACGTCGGTAAGCTTGCTGTTGGCACGCATCTTCCAGGCTGGATATTGGTCACTGATGCTCACGTGGGCACCAGCCAAAAGGAATGCTGCGCTTACAGTGTTAGTCATATTCTCCAAGTTGCTCATCACGTTGCTTCGCTGTGACGCTACAATCTCTACCTTGTCGTCGGTAGTGGCGATGCTAGCTATATTGCTGGATGTCTCTACCATCCATGCGATTGCCTCGTCCTGGCAGTAGGTGAGCGGACCGTTGTCAACAGCCTGCAAAGCTAAGATGAGTCGGACGCTTGTTGGTTGGTCAAACGCAGGAGCGGCATCGGTGCTGCCCATGTTCCATTGGATATTTGTCTCGGTTACGTGGAATTCGTCCTCCACCTCTGCGCAGAAGATATTCCAGTCGGCACGTATCTCTTCTTTCTTGCTGTTCTCTACGGCGAAGACAGCCTTTCCGTCGCGAGGGATGGCGTTGTGCATCTTTCCGCTATTGAAACTTACCAAGCGGATGTCGATGTTCTTTCTGAACATTTCTTGGAAAAGGAAGCGTGTAAGCAACTTGATGGCGTTGGCGCGCTTCTTGTCGATGTCGTCGCCTGAGTGTCCACCGTTGAGTCCTTTGACGGATGCTTCCATAAAGAAGAATCCCTTAGGAGCTTCTTCACGCTTGATGTCGATGATAGCGTGGGTGGTTTGTCCGCCGGCGCAAGATACGAAAATCTGTCCCTCGTCCTCAGAGTCGAGGTTGATGAGCATCTTGCCAGTCATGAAGCCTGCCTTCATGCCATGTGCACCGGTCAAGCCTGTCTCCTCGTCACGGGTGAAGACACACTCGATAGGACCGTGCTCGATGTCATCGGCAGCGAGGATGGCAAGCTCGATGGCGCAGCCGATGCCGTCGTCGGCACCCAGGGTCGTGCCCTTGGCCTTGAGCCATTCACCATCCACGTAGGTCTGGATGGCATCCTTGTGGAAGTCGAAATCCACATCCACCAGTTTGTCGCACACCATATCCATGTGGCTCTGCAGGATGATGGTCTCTGCGTTCTCGTATCCTGGTGTGGCTGCCTTGCGGATCAGCACATTTCCAGTCTCGTCAACCAAAGTCTCAAGGTTATGGCTCTTGCCAAATTCCTTCAAGTACTCAATCATGTTCTCCTCGTGCTTGGAAGGGCGAGGTATCTCGTTGATTTTAGCGAACTGCTCGAACACCAGAGCAGGTTTTAATTCTTTCTTTTCCATTATATAAAAGTTATTGTGTTTTGAAAAATCCTTTAAATTGCTCGGAAAATCCCATCAATATGTTATTTTTGCTTCAAGAAAGCCATTTATTTAGGGGATTTCTTTTGCATTTTGCTCGAAAAATATTACCTTTGCATCGTGAAGTGCACTAAGGCACTGCAAAGATAATAAAAATGATAAAATTACTGTTATTAAGTCTGTTAATAATTGCTATAGCAATGGCATTATTTAGTGTGAAGTTGATTTTCAAGAAGAACGGCAAGTTCTCCTCCCAGCATATTCACGACAATCCTGGTTTGCGCAAGCAGGGCATCCACTGCGTGATCGACCAGGATCGAGAGGCTCGTGCAGCAGGAAAGGCTTATTAAGGCTCACGGAAACTGCGTCGGCAGGAAGGAACTGCGTCGGCAGGAAATCACTAGGAAAATAGTAATAAAAACGAAAATAATAATAATAACATAAAAGGAACAATGAAAAAGAACATTTTGAGTTCAGTGGCTATCGCAGCTGTAGCTGCCTTGTCATTGGCATCATGCAACAAGTCACAGCCTCAGGTGGAGGCGAAGTCTGAGAGCAAGGCTCCAGCAGAGTTGAAGATTGCATACGTTGAGGTTGACTCTATCATGACTCAGTACACTTTCGCCAAGGAGTATGCTGCCTTGTTGGAGAAGAAGGGACAGAATATCCAGGCTACCATCGCCCAGAAGGGACAGCAGTTGCAGGCTGCGGCTGCCAACTTCCAGCAGAAGGTTCAGCAGAACGCTTACACCCGCGAGCAGGCTGAGGCTATCCAGGCTGGCTTGCAGAAGCAGAACAACGACCTCCAGGGCTTGCAGCAGCGCTTGAGCAATGAGTTTGCCGCTGAGCAAGAGAAATACAACAAGGCTCTCCACGATAGCATCGCCAACTACTTGGCTCAGTATAACAAGGACAAGAAATATAGCATTATCTTCTCTAAGAGTGGTGACAACTTGCTCTACGCTGACAAGGCTTACGATATTACCAATGAGGTGATCGCTGGCTTGAACAAGGCTTACAAGGGCAAGGTGAAGAGCTCCGATGTGGAGGCTTCCGACAAGAAGAAGTAATAAGGACAAGAGATGAATCATAGATTTCAAATCATTTGAAATGCTTCGAAAGGAAAGATACGATTTTATCTTAAATCACTTTAGAAATGCACTGCCGAATGTGACCACCGAGTTGCAATTCGGTAGTGCATTTCAGCTTTTGGTGGCTACTTTGCTTTCCGCCCAGTGCACCGACAAGCGCATCAACCAGGTTACTCCTGCGCTCTTCGCTCGCTATCCCGATGCCTCCAAGATGGCGCAGGCTAGCGAGGAGGATATTTATGAGCTTATCAAGTCGGTGAGTTATCCCAATGCCAAGGCTAAGCACTTGGCGGAGATGTCTCGCCAGCTGGTGGAACTGTTTGGAGGTGAGGTGCCCGAGGCTGCCGACGATTTGGTGAAGTTGGCTGGAGTGGGGCGCAAGACGGCGAATGTGATACGAGCCGTATGGTTCGGCCATGCCACGATGGCGGTGGATACGCATGTTTACCGAGTGAGCCATCGCATGGGGTTGGTGTCAAGCACAGCCGATACACCTCGCAAGGTGGAGGATTACTTGATGAAGCATATCCCTGCCGAGGATATTCCGAATGCGCACCATTGGCTCCTGCTGCATGGCAGGTATGTATGTAAGAGCGCAAAGCCGCTCTGCGAGCAATGCTTCTTCAATGAGCATTGCCCTAAACAATTAAAGGACAGCAAGCTATCATAAGCTCGCTGTCCTTTAATTGTTTATAATTTCACAGTCTTGTTCATCAAGTAATTGTCGAGGATTACCATGGCAGCCATCGCCTCTACCACAGGCACGGCTCTTGGCAGCACGCATGGATCGTGGCGTCCACGAGCGGTGAGCTTGGTAGGATTCCCCTCCAAATCCACCGTGTCCTGTTCCATCAGCAAGGTGGCCACGGGCTTGAAGGCTACTCGGAAGTAGATGTCCTGCCCATTGCTGAGACCGCCTTGTATTCCGCCGCTGTGGTTGCTCTTCGTGGTGATGCGGGCAGCCACATCGGCGTTGGCTCCCTCGTAGTTGCCAGCCATGTTTTTGGCGATGAATACGTCGTTCTGCTCGCTTCCACGGGCTGTGACTCCTGCGAAGCCCTCGCCATATTCAAATCCCTTCACGGCATTGATGCCAAGCATCGCAGCTCCAAGTTGGGCGTGTAGCTTGTCGAACTCGGGTTCGCCAAGGCCTGCAGGACATCCCTTGATGACACACGTGATGATGCCGCCGATGGTGTCGCCGTCAGCCTTCACGCTGGCGATGAGGTCTTCCATTTCCTTCGCCTTTTGCTGGTCGGGGCAACGCACGGGGTTGTCCTCTATGGTGCTGAGGTCATACTGGTGGTAGTCTTTCTGTAGCGCAATGCTGCCCACCTGCGAAGTATAGGCGATGACGCTGATGCCCAACTGTTTGAGAGCCAGTTTGGCCAAAGCTCCGCCTACGCAGCGCGAGATAGTGATGCGGGCAGACGAGCGACCGCCGCCACGATGGTCTCGGATGCCGTACTTCTCGTTGTAAGTGAAGTCGGCGTGGGAAGGGCGGAACAGACATCGCATATTCTCGTAATCCTGAGAATGCTGGTTCTGGTTGCGCACCTCGAAACCGATGGGCGTTCCCATAGATTTCCCCTCGAACACTCCACTCAGAAACTCCACCTTGTCTGCTTCCTTTCGGGCGGTGGTGATATGGCTTTGTCCTGGGCGACGTCGGTTCAGTTCGCTCTGGATGAAGTCCATGTCGATGTCTATGCCGGCAGGGAATCCATCGATGACCCCGCCTACAGCTACACCGTGACTCTCGCCGAATGTGGTGAGGGTGAAAAGATTGCCAAATGTATTCCTCATTTCCTTATCTTCTTATTATTTACTTGTTGCAGTCGCAGTCGCCTTCGCAATTGCCGTCCTTGCAACCACCATCCTTGCAGTCGCCGCTGCATTTGTCGCAGCCACCGCCGCAGCCACCAGCCTCGCCGCTGATAATCTGAGCCATCTTGGCGATTTCCTCGGCTGTAGCATCGCGGCTTTCCAAAATCTGACCGCAGAAGTTGAGCTTCAAGCCGGCCAATGGATGGTTGAGGTCGCAAGTTACCTTGTCGTCGGTGATGTTCTTAACCACAGCGTTGAAGTGGTTGCCGTCTTCATTCTGCAATGGGATGATGGCACCTACCTGTACGTGCTGGGCGTCAAACTGTCCGTTGACGGTGAAAATCTGCTTGTCGAGGTCGATGACACGCTCGTCGAAATGCTGTCCGTAAGCCTGCTCAGGTTCCAATACGAAGTCGAATTCTTCGCCCTGTGCCAAGCCAGCTACTTTCTCCTCGAAGGCAGGAAGGGTAACGCCCATGCCGCTGATGAAGAAGAATGGACGGTCGTCGGTGGTACGCTCGATGAGCATTTCTTCGCCATTGTCGCCCTTGGTTACGTCATAAAGAGCGTAAGACACTCTGATAAATTTGTTCTTGTTGTTTGATTCCATTTTATATGATTTTTTTTGTTATTTGCAAATCTAAGTGATTTTTTGTGGTTCGCAAAACTGTATAATTCCCTTTTGCTATTCGCAAAACTATATGATTCCCTTTTGCTAAGGGCAGAAAGTAATTATATAATAATGTACGCGCGTACATTATTATAATTGTACGTTTCTGTTGGTTTGTACGTTTCTGTTATTTCTTGTTCGTACGTTTACGCTTTGCTATTTTTACGCTTTTCACCATTTCCATTCGCTCCAGGTAGATAGGGCGCCATTTGTCAATGATGTCCTGCAATCCTTTGCTTTGGTTGGAGAGTTCCGCGTATTCTTCGCCGTCGGTATTGCCAGCTTTTTTCAAGTCCAGCATTCTAGCGATGAGTTGCTTTTGGTGCTCTTCGGCAGCCTTGAGCTGGTTGCCCATCTTTTCAAGGCTTTCGAGAAAAGCCAAAGCTTTGTCTATATGATTTTGTTCTTCCATTGTCTCTTGATACTATATGTATATCTTA
>DBLF01000008.1:272-485 GCA_002297965.1 Candidatus Segatella papionis | reverse complement strand
TAAGCCTTAATTTATATGTAAGTCTTTACTTAAGATGATGCAAACGAGCGCAGTGAAAGTAAGCTTCCAAATTGCCGAATGCTGATTACCATCTGCAAAGATACAATAAATTATTGGGATATGGAAAAGAAATGAAGGAAATATTGCCTTATGTGCTAAAAAAGATGATGGAACGCTACTTATATTGGCAGTCTGTTGGCTTCGGGTAAGCTA
>DBLF01000008.1:0-152 GCA_002297965.1 Candidatus Segatella papionis | reverse complement strand
TTTGAAATGTAAAAATACGCATAAAATGACGTTCTGCTTCTAAAATTTGGCAATAGCTTTTGATGTACGTCAAAAAAACGAGCGTTTTTCTCACTTTTTCCTCAAATTGTTTGCGTACACAGCGAAAAGTTCGTATCTTTGCAGTGTCTTAA
>DBLF01000066.1 GCA_002297965.1 Candidatus Segatella papionis | reverse complement strand
CAGAATTTTTGTGATAAACCACAATACTAAGCTTTTGATTGACATCGTGCAAAGTTCGGATAGGGCGAGCGAGATGGTCGAGAACTTCCGTGGGATTCTCCACAGCGACTTATCTTTTGATGAACTTGAACTCAAGCTATCCAAGAAGTTTGAGCCCATTCTTTCTGACAGCAAAAAGGAACCCAAGATACGTCCTTTTCTTTTCAAGAAGGAGATTATTAGTAAGACAAGGGTCACAGAAATTGGTCGTACACTCAAGTCGTTGTTCGCATACAAGTTATATTATCTCGTGCTGGCGATTAATTTTGTTCTGCTCATGGTTTTCTTGTTCACCTCTGGAAAAGAATACCTGACGCTTGATAATGTAAACCTCATGACAATAGTCGTAGTATATGTTGCGATTCTGCTTTCTACGCTCTTTCATGAGTTCGGACACGCCTCCGCTTGTTGTTATTACAACCTCTCTCCAGGAGCCATTGGTGTCTGCGTGTACTTGAACATGCTGGTGTTCTATGCGGATGTGTCCAACGTCTGGCATTTGTCCCGAGACAAGCGTATAGTTGTCAACCTTGGCGGTGTCTATTTCCAGATGATTCTTCTTATACCTCTCTATATAGCCTATTACATCACCCATAGTGATCTCCTTGCATATCTCTTGCTATCATTCAACTTGAATTTTATAGTGGTACTCAATCCGTTCTTCAAGTTCGATGGTTACTGGATTCTCTCTGACCTATTGGGAGTTCCTAACCTGCGCAAGAGAGGCATTGAGTACATTATGTATTGTATCAAGCAAATCTTTGGGAAGTGTGTTGGTGAAAAGCCTTACTTCATGTATTATTCCAAGGCTACCCGATATGTCTCAATAGTGTATTCAATCGTCTCGATTGTGTTTATCGGGTTCGTGTTACTTTACTGGATGCCAATGTTCACTTGGCATTTCGTCCAGAATACGCCTCATTGGTACCAACAGGTGCTCTTCTATATTTCTTCAGGTGAGGTCAATTGGAAGTTCATCTCATATCTCATTCCACAATTACTTTTCATGGCATGTATCGCCATCACATATTTTTCCATCTTCAAAATGTTTACGATGCAACTTATGGCAAATATCAGATATATCAATTACAAGAAGATTATGGTGGTCGCAGTCATGCTCCTTGCCGTGGTTCCAAATGCTGATGCGCAGCAACAAGGTGATTCTTTGGGACTAGCCATGGAGGATAGCACCTTCACCCTCAGCACCGTCGTGGTTAAGGCAGACAAAGTTATCAAGAAGAACGATGGCATAACGATTATCCCCCAAAAAGGACAATTGAGATTGTCTACTGATGGCTTTGACGTAATCTATGGCATCATGATACCTGGTCTCGATGTCGACCGTCAAAAAGGAAGTGTTACCAGACTCGGTCAGGATGTGGCAGTCTATATCAATGGTGAAAAGGCCAACAATGCAGAACTCAGGAATATCAAGCCCAGTTCCATTCTCCGCATCGACTATATCGACATACCTTCGGGCAAGTTTATCAACAACCCCATCTCTTTGAACATCATCACCCGTTCAGGCACTAACGGTGCTTACTATGCCTTTGATGACACACAGTACATCGGCTATATGAGGAATACCTTTAATACCACCGCACAATGGAACATCGAGCATACGAAAGTAAGTCTGTTCGCTGGCAATGACCTATCGAACTTTGGCAATGCAGGTTCACATGAGAGGGAGGTGTATACTTTCCCTGGACGTAGCGTCCTGCGCGCCACAGACATTCTTGACAACCGCAACAAGAATAACAACCAGTATCTACAACTCAATGTTACAAAGTCTGCAAGTACTTATAACATGGGAGTCAAGGTATCAGTCGTGCGTGATGAGAAGCCGTTTCAGGAGGTTTCGGGCAGAGTCTTCATTGATGACTCTGGGGATAAGGTGGCACGATTCTCAAGCGAGGGCAGTTCCTCACGTAGCTTTTATCCTGAGGTCAACGCCTTTGGCAATATCGTCCTGGGCAAAGACCAGATGCTGTCGGCAAACGTGGATTTCTCTTATGGCGACAACCGTTATAACGATGACATCAAGGAAGAAGGCTATCGTTTTTTCTCTAATGTCAATGAGAATATCTGGCAGTTGAAGAATTTCGTCAGTTATAGCAAGATGGTCAAGTCTCAGAAGTTCAGTTTAGTGGTGAAAGACAACTACACAAGGAGCAACGTTCGCTATATGGGAAGCGTCGTCCTTGACCAACACTTCTACTCTAACGAGGGGATGGTTCAGACTGGCTACATGAACAATTTCTGCAAGCGTCTCATGCTGAACCTCCAAGCGGGAGCGTCGTGGCTTCTGTATCGTTTGGAGGGGACGAAAAAGACCAGCAAGGTGCTCCCGAGGTCAAGTGTCACACTCCGATACACACCGTTTGAGCACCACGCTTTCACCCTCAATGCCAACATTGGCAACAGTTTCCCAACATTGAACACTTTCAACCAAGTCAGCCTTGGCAAGAATCCTTTTCTCCAACATAGGGGAAATGCCGAGCAAGATATTACACGTATCTACAATATCGGCCTCGCCTACAATGCGTTTTTGAAGAATTTCAACTGTCAGTTGATGCTCATCAATAACACCTATATGCATTTGGCAGTCCCACGATACGCCGTCGAGGGTAATATCATGATTTCTTCATATACCACAGACGCCGATCTTCGCCAAAATGTCGCTGTGTTCTTCGGCACATGGAATATCACTGGATCGCTCGCACTGAAATCGGAACTTGCCTATATCCATAACGATTTCAATGGTCATCTTGACAAGAGCAAGGATACATGGAGGATGAGGTTTGATGCCACTTACACCTATAAGAACTTGATGTTCAATATCTATGGGAAAATCAAGGAGTGTCGTCTTGAGAATACAGGAATCGAGGAGAACGATTTCTTCAGATGGGGTACCAACGCTAGATATAATCTAGGGCGATGGCTAGTGGAGATTGGAGCAAATAACCTGTTCACACCACGTAATTACCTGAATTCAAACTATTCCGACGCTAATTATGGTTACGCTCGCTCCATATTCAGCAAAATGGAGCAGGCAAACGCTTACCTAAAGGTAGCATGGCGACTGAATGTCGGGAAGAAGGTGAATCCGGACAGCAATAACTCCAGCAGGATTTATCCAAGTTCCATAATGAAATAACTCCACGGGAGATGTTGTTTTAAAAAATCCAATTATAAAATCAATAAGTTATGGCAAGATTATCAAATTATGTAACTGAAGTTTCCCACCCCTATATTATCAGAGAGTGAGCACTATACAAAATTTCTAACTCTCTGAGAGAAAGGGCTTTTAACGTTTA
>DBLF01000029.1 GCA_002297965.1 Candidatus Segatella papionis | reverse complement strand
CTCGCTCATCAAACTTGCGAGCGAAGATTCTATTCCTATGCAGGATTTCCTCCTTGTCAGCCTTCGTCCAAACATACGGATTGCCCCGCTTCCAATCGATGAGACGCATACATCCCTCATATTCATCCTTCTCGGAGTAAAGAGCACTTCGTAAAGTAGGATGATTCCAAACCAAGGTTTGCAAGAAGAACTCATCGGGACAGAAGGTGAAATTGAATCTCTTCAACACGAAAGCCTTTTGGCTGACGATGTATTCCACGCATTGCTGAGTGATGCTCACCCAGTTGGCACCCTTGGCAAAATCCATCTTCGAGCGATGGAACACCAAAGACAAGAGCACGGAAAGATACTTGTTGAGCCGTCGGGTGATGGCATTCAGAAAGCCAAACTTCGAGCGAGTGATGCTAGTAAAGAGCCAATAGCGCATCATCTTGCGGCGACAATCCCACTCAAATTCCTCGCCATGGTTGATGCCCACAAACTCCTTGCCTTGATGCTCATCGAAGAAACGATGAATCGCATCCTGTGACTTGATAGGCAAATCCTGTCCACTCAAAAGATGATAGTAAGCATAAGGTCCCTGCTGTAAAGCCGCCTCGAAGAGCGCATATTCCGCTCGGATTTGGCTTAGGTTGCCCCAGCGAACATCCACTCTATCCTTGAGTACGAAAAGACGAGCCTTCGACAAGCCGAAAGCCTTGCGCAACTCTGGAGAATCCTCATCGAAGCCACCTCCATCCCCACCAAGAGACAAGCTTTTGAGCATATCCGACTTTCGGTCGATATGCAGAAAAATATCATTACGCTCATCATCGAGCATCGAAAGCAGCACCCGCAAAAGAGGCAAACTGTTATGAGCCATTATCAAGAAAGCATGTTTCATCATAATCCAATTTTGTTGCCACAAAGGTACATCAAATAAAAGAGATAACAAAACAAAACGCTATTTTTATCCTAAAAACCTACAAAATAAAGAGTATCATTTTGCAGATTCGGAAAAAACGAGTAATTTTGTAGCGTTAAAAAACAAATGATTTTGCACCAATAAGCCAAAAAGATAGGTTTAAGATAAAAACAACATCTTTAATATAAAAACAATAGGTTTAAGATAAAAAGCAATATGTTTAAGATAAAAAACAACATCTTTAAGATAAAGAAAGAAGAAAGGGTCTTCGCCCTCATCGCCCTCATCGTTATCATCGCCTTCAATGTGCTGATGGTAACCTATCACTTCGAAGACTTCGGAAAGCCGAAGGCTGGCTTCTGGACACTCTTCACCAAGAACTTCCAGATTTCGGGTTTCGACCCATACACCTATCTCACCCTCTCGAAATGGAAGGTGTATTACACGGAGTATCGCCATCCGATGCTCCCCTTCTTCCTATACCCACTTTCCGTACTAAACGGTTGGCTGATAGACCTTACTTCCCACAACTGGGCTACCACCATCGTGGCGGTGATGATGACATTCTTCGCCACCTACTCCACGATATTCTTCAGGAGAATATTCAGAGAAGTGATGCAACTCAAGGCGGCAGACAGCAATCTGCTTACAGCCATGCTGTTCTCCTTTGCCTACGTGATGCTCGTCACTTTCGTGGATGACCATTTCGGCATGTCGCTCTTCTTCCTGTCGATGACACTCTATCTGGCAGGCAAACAACAGATGGAACATCGCAGTATGCCTTGGTGGCAGACGGCTCTGCTCTTCTTCTTCACGGCTGGCATTACGCTGAGCAACGGAGCCAAAACCTTCCTTGCCGCCCTCTTCACCAATGGCAAGAAACTCTTTCGCCCAAAATACCTGGCACTCGGCATCATTCTCCCTACACTCTTGATAGGAGCCGCCGGCATCTACCAAAATCGTGCGTTCATCATCCCGAACCGTCTGGAAGGTGAGCGTCTAGTGGCTCAAAAAGCCGAGAAAGACAGCACCTTCAGAGCAAAGATGGAGCAAAAGCGACTGCACGACAAAACGATAGCTGGCAAAAACATACAAAAACACGGTATGCTTTCTTGGGCAGACATGTCTATCTCTCGCTCTCAATCGTTGATAGACAATGTGTTCGGCGAATCGCTGATGTTGCACAAGGAGCATCTGCTGGAAGACATCCACAGTCATCGTCCGATATTCGAAAGCTACCAGTCGCCGATACCTTATTTTATAGAAGGCATCATCGTAGTCCTGCTCTGCTTGGGCATTTGGATGGGCAGAAAGTCAGCATTCCTCTGCCTCACAGGGTCGTGGGTAGCTTGCGACGCTTTCATCCACTTGGTGATGGGATTCGGTCTGAATGAGGTCTATATCATGGCTGCCCACTGGGCATTCATCATCCCGATAAGCATAGGATTCATCCTCAAATCTCTCAGTAAGAAAGGGAAAGAGAAAAAGTTGATTTATCTCCGCGGATTACTTGCCGTGATGACCATCTTCCTGTTCTTCTATAACAGCACACTGATTTTTGAATATCTGACAAGATAATATGATAAAAGTGAGTATATTAACCCCAATATTTGGGGTGGAGAAATATATCGAACAGTGCGTCCGTTCGCTGTTCGAGCAGTCGTATGCCTCAATCGAATACATCTTTGTGGACGATTGTACCCCCGACAGAAGCATCGACATTCTGCAATCCCTATTAAAAGCATACCCCGATAGAGCAAAACAAGCGCGCATCATTCACCACGACAAAAATAGAGGAGTAGGTGCCGCCAGACAAACGGCACTGATGGCAGCCACTGGCGACTATATCTTCTTCGCCGATAGCGACGACTTGTTGCCTAGAGATGCCGTGGAGCTATTGGTCAAGAAAGCCGAAAGCACCCATGCCGACTTGATAGACGGCGCTTACCGAGAATGGAGCAACGGAAAGGCTAGCGAACTGCAAAAGCCTTTCGACGGGGACGAAGAAAAGGATGTAAAGCAGAACGAAGAAAAGGATGTAAAGCAGAACGAAGGAAAGGATGTGAATCATGGTGAAAGCTACTTGAGTAAAGAGAAAAGCATGGGCAGCCCCAAGATGCTCAAACTCCTGGTCTGCCAAAACATCATCACCAACCGCCTATGGGGAAGAATCTACAAGCGTTCGCTTATCATGGAACACCAGATATTCTTCGAGGAAGGCATCAACTACGCCGAAGACCTCTTTTGGAATGCCCAATTCTTGTTTTACGGCAAGAAAGTGAGCATCAACGATGCGGTGTATTATTATCGCACAGACAATGAGAGCTCTTACAACCACAACATCTCGGAGAAGAACCTCCTCTCGTACTTCAAGTCCACCCACCGTCTCATCGACTTCTTCGAGAAACATGATACTGCCCACCATTATCGTAGAGCCACCGAAATAGGCATCGTCAACGCTTATCGCTGGGCGGCAAATGCCCACGTATCCCTAGAAAAAGTAGATAAAGACCTGGATTACAAGCCGAAAAGCCTCCTCATCCGGCTCATCATCCGACTTATCAAAAAAGGAGTCTCCATCAAGAGAGTTAATCTTATCTACCTCTCTTACAGAAGGATATATACAACGTTTATCTGACGTGCTTAACTACTTGATGTGCAAAAATACTTGATGTACAAAACTACTTGACGTGCTTGCCTGCTTTCCGCTTCATAAAGCCAAGGCATTCCTCCAAGATCTGAACCTTCAGTAATTTCATGATGCAGAAATAGAGTGTGGCAGAAACCACAAGGCGCAACAACAGCAAGAAATAGATGTTATCCAACCATAAGGTGAGGAAATAAGTAGCCACCATTACAGCCGCCGCACAAAGCATAAATGGCAGAATGTCTTTCATCACATCCCAAAATCCCAAACCTGTGATGCGCTTTATCATCCACTGCCAAACCCCAAGCCAAGCTATAATAAATAAGCTGTAGGCAATAACCATGGTCTGAATGCCAAAACGATGGCAGAACAGCACCAAGGCAAGCAGCCCCACCACTTGTCCGATGTTGCACCACATATACACATCGGAACGTCCCTTGCTGATGGCAAGGTTCTGATAGAGGGTATAAATAGGCATAAATGCACCACTCACACAAAGAATCTGCAACAAGGGCACACTGGCTATCCACTTTTCGTGAATCGTGATGAGGATAAACTCCCTCGACACCAAGGTCAAGCCAAACATCAAGGGGAAAGAGAGGAAAGCGGTGAAACGAAGCATCTTACGGAACACCATCAGCTCTCGGTCTTTGTCATCTTGGATAGATGCCAATACGGGTTGCGCAATCTGTCCTACAGTGTTGGCAACAAAGGAGTTAGCCTTTGTATCCCAATTGTATGCCTGACTATAGTTTCCCACATCATTAATCGGATAGAATCGACCGAAGACAAAGGTCAGCACATTGTTGCTCACCGTATTGATGATGTTAGTAACCAAGAGCTTGACACTGAATCCAAACATATTTTTCACCGGACCGAAATCAATGTGGAAATTAGGTCGCCACCCCGTATAGTAATACCTTCCTATATTCAAGACTAGGATAAATATCACCTGTTGCCACGCCAAACTCCAGTAAGCCATCTGATTGAATGCCAGCACCAGTCCCACGATGTTGGAGCAAATCAAAGCCATGAAGTTGACAATGGTAATTTCCTTATTCATCATATTCTTCATCATATACCCATTCTGGGCAATGCCAAATGAAGAGATGAAGAAACTCAGAAAGACAAAACGTGATAAGGATGTAAGACAAGGCTGATGGAAGAAATCGGCAATCAGCGGAGCACACAAAAATAGCACCACATACATGGTAAAGCTCACCAACACATTAAACCAAAACACAGAGTTATAGTCGTTGTCGGTAGGTTTCTTGATGTTCACCAAAGCCTGGGTAAAACCACTGCTCTGCAGATTACCTGCGATAAGGGTAAAAATGGTAAGAATACCAATGATACCATAATCGGCAGGGGAAAGCAAGCGCGCCAAAAAAATGCCAAAGAGTATATTAAGCACCTGTGTGGAGCCACTGTTCATAGCCCCCCAAAACAATCCTTTCGCAGTTTTTTCCTTCAATGATTCTGCCATTTTTTCGTCTTAATCTTATTTTATCTGATGATGTTTATGATTTTATCCTACGGATTTTTCCTTTTAGAGTGCAAAAGTAGCATAAATAGTTTGAAGTTCAAAACTTTTTGCTTACTTTTGCATCCATAAATCGAAAAAGTATGGATATTAAAGACATCAAGAAAGAATGGAACGCCACGATTCTCGATATATTGAAGGCGTTTATCGACATCTGCAAGAAGCATAACCTCAGATATTATTGTTGTGCCGGCACTGCAATCGGAGCGGCTCGTCATCATGGTATGATACCTTGGGACGACGATATCGACGTGCTGATGCCACGCCCCGACTACGACCGCTTGCTAGAGATTGCCCAACATGAAGATTTCGGCAAGTATGAAGTAGTAACCCCCTACAACAACGAGTCTTATCCTCTCTATTTCTCCAAACTGGTGAATCGCGAGACCACACTCATCGAAGAGAAGGAGCGCCCTTGCATCCTCGGACTTTATGTCGATATTTTCCCTCTGGATGCCACTGACGACGATGTGGAGAAGGCAAAGGCACTGTATCGCAAATACTCCAAGACCATCAATCGCCTGAATGCCGTCACCACCCACAACACTTTCTTCGACTATCTCTCCCTGGCTTTACATAAGGAAACCTGGGGGCGCTTTGCCATCAAGACGATCGCCTTCTTCTGCCGTAGCAAGATGCGCCATCACCTGATAGCCCAAATGGACAAGATGAGCCACGAATACGACTTCGACAAGGCAAAAAATGTATTGGTCAACACAGGTTCTTACCATTACAAGGAGATTTTCCCAAAAGAATGGCTCGGTAAAGGAAAGGAATTCCCATTCGAAGACACCACCGTGCTGCTGCCAGAACAAGCAGATACCTATCTACGCCATTTCTTCGGCGACTATATGCAATATCCACCTGTAGAGCAAAGAGTCGAGAAACACTTGCGCTACTATCTTAATATGGAGAAGAGAGAGAACTGGGAAGAAATTAAAGCGAAATTAGCTAAGAAGCAATAAGAGGCTGAAGCTAAAGAACATACGGGCTGAATAACAGAAGAAACATATAACGAAGAAACATATAACAATAAAAGCTTGCCTAAAATTGGCAAGCTTTTATCGTATGGTCGAAGCCTTCTTCCACACCAAAGAGGGGTTTCCAGCCCAAGGCTTTCAACTTATCGGTATTGAATGTAGCCTTTGTGATAGGCGTGGTATTGCCCTGCAAAGCATCATCCGGAATATCGAATACCACCTTGCGATGTGCTTTTC
>DBLF01000053.1 GCA_002297965.1 Candidatus Segatella papionis | reverse complement strand
GAAGGTTTCACGACAAAATCGGTACAAGGCAACCAAGACTATCGCATGAACATCAAACAAGATTGGTCTTCTGCCTCCATCGCCATCATCTATAAGATCGGCAATTACAAGGAGAAGAGGACTAAGGACGTGGATACTTCGAGAATGGGAATAAATTAGGCTATTTTTAAAATATCGACAGTAAACTTGCCCCACTCTCAGATAAAAGTTGTATATTTGCACTCATATTACGATAAAAGGCAGAATATTTGTTTTAGAACATATCAAACATCATATTTTAACTATAAGAAGAAAATGAAAATTACAATCATCGGAGCAGGAGCCATGGGTGGTGCCATGGCGGAAGGACTCTTGCAGAGCGAGAAGTTCACTCCAGCAGACATCACAGTATCTGACCACAACCAACCCGTGTTAGACCACTTCGCAAGCGAAGGAGCCAGCGTAACCCTCGACAACCAGTTGGCTTGCCACGGTGCGGACCTCATCTGCGTGGTAGTAAAGCCATGGTGCGTGGAGAAGACCTTGAAGGGTATCAAGGACGTATTAGACTACAAGAGCCAGAAACTCGTAGTGGTGGCTGCCGGCGTGCCATCTGCCAACATCAAGGAATGGCTCGACAAGGACGGCGTCACCCCAACCTTCTTCCTCGTGATGCCAAACATCGCCATCGCCTACAAGCAGTCGATGACCTTCATCACCCCAGTGGATGCCTCTACCACAGAGACCAAACAAATAACCGATATTTTCGATGAGTTGGGCGAGAGCCTCATCATGGAGGAGCGTCTCTTCCCTGCTGCCACCGCCATGTCGTGCGCCATCGCATACGCCATGCGCTATGTGAGAGCCAACGTGGAAGGTGGTGTGGAGATGGGCTTCAAGGCTAAGGATGCCCAGAAGATTGTACTCCAAACCGTGAAAGGAGCCGTGGAGTTGCTACAAGCAACGGGCGAGCACCCAGAGGCAGCCATCGACAAGGTGACCACTCCTGGTGGTTGCACCATCAAGGGCTTGAACACCATGGAGCAAGGAGGATTTACCTCTGCCGTCATCAATGGTTTGCTCGCTGGGAAGAAATAACGAAATAGACCGCACACCGCACCAACACTGCATAGTTATATGGTCATCTGCTGCTTACAGAGTGAGGTGTGCGGTCAAAATCCGCAATGCGTATCCACAACTTTTGCAATACGTCCCGATATAAAGCCATGTAGAATTCGTTATATCGTCATATACCTTTCGACACGAATACAAAAAAGTAATAGCAAACAACGCATTTTATGAACAGATTGTTTGCATATCTCAACAAAAAGTCGTAATTTTGCCACCAAACAACTAAGAAGAAATTATTATGGACGAAGCAATCAAGCAAATCGGCGAACGACTGAAAGGTCTCCGCGAAGTTCTCGACATCCCGGCTGAGGAAGTGGCAGAGCTTTGCGAAATCAGTCTCGACCATTACCTAAAGATAGAATCGGGCGAAGCCGACCCATCGGTTTATCGCCTTTCGAAAATCTCGAAGCGCTACGGCATCGACCTCGATGTACTGCTCTTCGGCGAGGAACCTCGCATGAAGGGATATTATGTGACCCGCAAGGATCAAGGTCCGGAAATCGAGCGCAACAACCAGTATAAGTACGAAAGCCTTGCCGTGGGATTCAAAGACCGCAAGGTGAACCCATTCATGGTGCAAGTTGATCCATTGCCAGGCGACGAAAAGCCTCATAAGAATGGACACGACGGGCAGGAATACGACTACGTGATAGAAGGCTCGCTCGAAGTAACCATCGAGGAGAAGGTAATAGAACTAAGCCCAGGCGACAGCATCTACTTCGACAGCAAGAAGCAGCATTGCTTCCGCTCATTGAATGGCAAGCCTGCCAAGTTCCTGTGTATAATCATATAGGAGTTAATGAGTTAACTCCTCTCAAACTCCATAAACCATGATTGAGAGATTCTTAAAACAGACGAAATTCACTTCAGAGCAAGACTTCAAGGAGCATCTGGAGTTTATCATACCAGAGGATTTCAACTTCGCCTACGACGTGATGGACGAGTGGGCGAAAATCAAGCCCGACCACGTGGCACTGCTTTGGACCAGTGAGCGAGGCGAGGAAATCCGCTTTACTTACAAGGACTTGAAGGAGCAGAGCGACAAGGCCGCCGCTTACTTCCAGAGCCTAGGCATCGGACACGACGACAAGGTGATGCTTATCTTGAAACGTCACTACCAGTGGTGGCTCGCCATGCTCGGTCTCCACAAGATAGGAGCCGTAGCCATCCCTGCCACTCACATGCTCACCAAGCACGACATCATCTACCGCAACAATGCGGCTAGCGTGAAAGCCATCATCTGCTGCGGCGATGACTATGTGGTGGAGCAAATCAAGGAGGCAATGCCTGAGAGCCCTACCGTCAAGACATTGGTTAGCATCGGTCCCGACATTCCCGAGGGATTCCACGATTGGATGAAGGAATGGAACGAGTGCGCTCCTTTCGTTCGTCCAGAGCATGTGAACACCAATGAGGATACGCTCTTGATGTACTTTACATCAGGCACCACTGGCGAACCAAAGATGGTAGCTCACGACCACCTCTATGCCCTAGGTCATCTCACCACAGGTGTCTATTGGCACAACCTGCACGAAAACTCCATCCACCTCACCGTAGCCGATACAGGTTGGGGCAAGGCAGTATGGGGCAAGCTATACGGACAATGGTTTGCCGGAGCCACCGTCTTCGTCTTCGACCACGAGAAGTTTACAGCGGATAAGATTATGCGCCAAATAGAGAAGTATCACATCACTTCCTTCTGCGCCCCTCCTACCATCTATCGCTTCATGATACAGGAGGACTTTTCGAAGTACGACCTCAGCAGTCTCGAATACTGCACCACAGCGGGCGAGGCGATGAACCCATCCGTGGCAGAGACCTTCCAGAGACTGACGGGCATCCAGATATACGAGGGCTTCGGTCAAACCGAAACCACCATGACACTCGGCACCTTCCCTTGGATCAAGCCGAAGCCAGGAAGCATGGGCAAACCTAACCCGCAATATGATGTGCATATCTTGCGTCCCGACATGACGGAATGCGAGGATGGCGAAAAGGGCGAGATTTGCATCCGCATCGGCGATGACAAGCCACTCGGATTGTTCAAATATTACTATCGTGACGAAAAGCAAACCAAGTCGGTTTGGCACGATGGCTATTATCACACGGGCGATATGGCTTGGCGCGACGAGGAAGGCTACTACTGGTTTGAGGGCAGAATCGACGACGTAATCAAGAGTTCGGGCTATCGCATCGGTCCTTTCGAGGTAGAGAATGCCTTGATGACTCACCCTGCCGTCGTGGAATGCGCCATCACAGGAGTACCAGACCCTATCCGAGGCATGGTGGTGAAAGCTACTGTCGTATTGAAAGATGAATACAAGAGTATGGCAGGACCAGACCTCGTGAAGAAGTTGCAAGACCATGTGAAGCATGAAACTGCACCATATAAGTACCCTCGCATCATCGAGTTCGTAGATGAATTGCCTAAGACCATATCGGGCAAGATTCGAAGAGTCGAGATAAGAGAGAAAGACAATAGGAAAGAATAAAATCATGTGGAGTTAAAGGAGTTAAGAAGTTTAAGGAGTTAAGACATATGTTATATACTTGTAAGAGGCGAGGAATTGGCATCCTCAAAAACAAGTTTCATCATTAATCCATCTATTGTCCTAACTCCTAAACTTCTAAACTCCTAAACTCCCTCAAGTCAACATAAAATGAAAAAACGAATCGTAGTAAAAGTGGGCAGCAATGTGCTGACCCGAGAGGACGGAAAATTGGACGTAACAAGAATGTCGGCAATTGTTGACCAACTCGTTTGGCTTCGCCGACACGACTATGAGGTGATACTGGTTTCTTCTGGTGCCGTGGCTGCTGGAAGAGCCGAGCATCACGTGGACCATCACTTGGACAGCGTGGAGCAGCGCCAGCTCTTCTCCGCCATCGGACAGGTGAAACTCATCGGTTTGTATTACAACCTCTTCCGTGAATACAAGATAAAGATAGGTCAGGTATTGACCATGAAGGAGAACTTCGGCGCCGAGGAGCAGTACAAGAACCAGGAGGCTTGTATGCAAGTGATGCTGGAGAACGGCGTGCTCCCTATCGTCAACGAGAACGATACCGTGTGCATCACCGAGTTGATGTTTACGGATAACGACGAGTTGTCGGGCTTGATTGCGAAGATGATGAAGGCAGACACCCTCATCCTCCTCACCAACGTCGATGGCATCTACAATGGCGACCCAAGCGACCCGAATACCCGCATCATCCCATCGGTATATTATGACCGAGACATCAGCGAGTATATCCAGGCAAGCAAGAGTAGCCATGGTAGAGGCGGAATGACCTCGAAGGCTCATACCGCACAAGAAGTAGCCAACGCCGGCATCAAGGTCATCATCGCCAACGGCAACACGCCAAACATCCTCGTCAACCTGAAGGAACATCCGATGGAGACCCTCCACACCGAGTTTGTACCAAGACCAAAGGAGAAGTAAGTGAATGATTATCCAAATTAAATTATAGAAATCCTATAATTTTCTATAATGAGATTAGCAAGGGGCAGAAAGTTTAGTCTATTGACAAACTTTCTGCTCTTTTTCTTTTGTATATTCAATAAATAGTCGTACCTTTGTAAGCGGCTCCGCGTTTATA
>DBLF01000086.1:29785-29913 GCA_002297965.1 Candidatus Segatella papionis | reverse complement strand
ACCTACGCTCGTATCCGCAGCATCATGCGCAAGGCAGCAGCCGAGGGCATCGAGATTCCTGCACAGCTTGGCGCAGACGCTCCTATCAACGAGAAGGAGATCGACCTCATCCAGAAGATGAACGACTT
>DBLF01000086.1:15050-29671 GCA_002297965.1 Candidatus Segatella papionis | reverse complement strand
CACGACTACAGCATCCTGAATGCTGAGAGCGAGGCAGAGAAGATTACCCGTTTGGTTCTTGCAGCCAACGTAGCCAAGATCTTGAAGAACGGTATGGCGCTGCTCGGCATCGAGGTTCCAGAAAGAATGTAATTATCTAGGTAATTAAGGAGCTATGAAGTGAAAGGAGTCAAGACAATTGCTCTACTAACTTCATACATCCTTCAAAATATAATAACCTACAATTTAAGAAAGAATATTGACTATTGACAGATAATGAGCAGCTCCAGAGCCAGACTCTGGGGATTGCTCATTTCGTTTTTTCATAGGTCTAGGACTCATACTCCAATAAGCTATGCTTCCTCATAAGATATGAATGATTCCTCATATTTTATAAAATAGAACCTAGGAAGCAATAACTTTTCAAAAACAATTCATAACTAAAGAAAATCAATCATAACTAAAAAGAAATATGAGTAACATGCCAGTAAACCCTCCTTCTTGGAGAAACGATACGGTCTTGCCATTGCCCAATGAGGTAAAGGCGAATGCTTGGGCTGTGGATGCAGCCTGTTCGGGCAACCCGGGTCCGATGGAATATCAGTGCATCGACCTTCAGACCGGCGCACAAGTCTTCCATTATGGTCCACTTCACGGCACCAACAACATCGGCGAGTTCCTTGCCATCGTCCATGCCTTGGCACTGATGCAGCAGAAGGGCATCACCGACAAGGTAATCTATAGCGACAGCGTAAACGCCCAGCTATGGGTGCGAAAGAAACAATGCAAGACCAAACTGGAGCGCACGCCACAGACCGAACAGCTCTATCAGATTATCGCCCGTGCCGAGAATTGGCTCCGCACACACGAAGTCACTACCCCTATCTTTAAGTGGGAGACCAAGAAATGGGGTGAGATTCCTGCCGATTTCGGAAGAAAGGGGTAAGAAACCGACTTCTCTTATTCACGTAGAACGCCATACGGGCAATTCTACTTCACACTACACCATTTTTGCACAACTACCTGTAAAACAGGTAAATACACGGTGTACTACAACGCTTGGCACTACACCCACACTACACCCACACTGCACCCATCTACATATTGAACCAGAGAGTGTGTGTAGTGTGGGTGTAGTGTGGGTGTAGTGTGGGTGTAGTGTCAAACCTCATATAGTACACAAAAAGCGACTGATTTACAATACATTATGGAATCACAGGTGTAGTGTGAAGTAGTTTTTGAAAATTATGTATATACGAACATTCATCCATAAAAGTAAGCCATCTTCCAAATCAAGCGTATCGTCTTTTCAAACCTAGCCTTGCACCATTCAAAACCTTGCATCGTGCTATTCAAAATTATGCATCACGTGATTCCAAATTATGCCTAGCCAAGGCAAAACATTGCCCTAGTTGAGGCAACATATTGCCCTAGTAAAGGCAAAATCAGCAATCCTCCATATAGCCTTTCGTAAACATATCATACGACAAGGCTTCCAGCTCGGACAGCGTCATGTGCTCCACCGAATGCTCTATCTTCCTTATCAGTTCCTCTCGCTTGAAATCGTCGTTGTCGCTCAGACGTGATGTAAATCTATTGCTCATTCTATTGCCAATGTTAAATGTTAAGTGTTTAATGTTGAATGTTGAATGCAGAATTAGGCATACGCCATCTATGCTTTCAAACGGAATCATCATATTCGCTCGTATGTATCGATGATATTCTCATCATACGCCTCGTGGCGGATAAGTCTTACGTTATGCGGCAGTTTAGGAGCTGACGTTCCGCATGTTACAGTGTTTTCCACATCTGTGGATAAGTTGGTTTCCAACCGGATTTCATCCCAAAGACCAGCTTCGAGGAACGTCTGATGGGTAATAGTGCCACCCTCCACTATCAAGGATTGCACCTTATTATTATATAGGTACTCCATGATTTGCTTCAAGACATCCTTTTTGCTAACAGAAAAATCCAAGCCCTCGAAGCACGGATGGTTGCGGTCGATAACCAAGCGCATCGGGTCCCTGCCGCTCCAGTCTCGCACGTTGAGCTGGCTATGGTCTCGCTCATCGGTTACTCTTCCCACAAGAATGGCATCGTTCTCGGCACGGAGCTTATGCGAGAGCATCTTGGTGAAAGGCGAGGAAATCATCATTCCGTGATAATCATTGTCGAGGAAACCATTCGCCGTCTGGCACCACTTCAGAATAACATATGGTCGCTGATGGGTGTTGTAGGTGATGAATCGCTTGTTGAGTTCGAGGCATTCCGCCTCCAATACGCCCACCGTCACTTCGATGCCAGCCTCACGTATCTTCTGGATACCCCTGCCCTGTACCTTGGCGAAAGGATCTACGCATCCACAAACACATCGGCGAACGCCTTTTCTGATAACCAAGTCGGCACAAGGAGGAGTCTTGCCATAATGCGAACAAGGTTCGAGGCTCACATAGATGGTAGCCTCTGACAATAGGTGTTCATCCTCTGGCTTCACCGATGCGAAGGCATTCACCTCGGCGTGACCTTCGCCGCAACGCACATGATAACCCTCGCCGATGATTTTACCGTCGGCACTCACGATGACGGCACCCACCATCGGATTAGGCTTGGCGTTCTGCCTACCGTTTTTCGCCAACTGCAAGCAGCGGCGCATATACTTTTCATCAATTTCTTTCTGATTCATAACTTTTCTTCATTTTTCTTACTTGCTTTCGATAAAAAAGCGTACCTTTGCTCTCAAATTAAGTCACAATAAGCTACATCAAGATGAAAACTTATCAGCAACTTTGGCAGTCACTCACCCCTCTGTATGAAGCAGGCGAAGCGCAAGCTATCGTCCGCACGGTACTCGATGTGAAATACGGAATGACCTTGACCGACATAATTTGCGGCAAAGTTAATGAATTATCCGCAGACGAGGGCATAAAACTCGAAGAAATTATCGCTAGACTGCAAAAAGGCGAGCCTGTGCAGTATATTCTGGGGCAAGCCGACTTCGCCGGAAGAACTTTCCACGTGGAGCCGGGCGTGCTGATTCCGAGACCTGAGACTGCCGAGCTTTGTGATTGGATAACAAATGAAGCTAGCCGTCAGAGCAGAATACTTGACATCTGCACCGGTTCTGGCTGCATCGCCATCACGCTAGGGCTCAACCTAGAAAACTCAGAAGTAACAGGTTGGGATATTTCCGAGGATGCCCTCCGTATCGCCCTAGAAAATGTCCAAGCATTAGAGGCAAAGAATGTAAAAATCGAACATCAAGATGCCCTGGCATTACCTAAAGCCGTAGAAGAATGGGATGTCATCGTGAGCAATCCTCCGTATATCTGCGAGAAGGAGAAAGCGGATATGGCCAGGAATGTATTGGATTACGAGCCAAGTATCGCCCTATTCGTGCCCAACGAAGACCCGCTGAAATTTTATCGCGTCATCACCGAATATGCCGCCACGGCATTGAAGCCTCACGGATGTCTCTATTTCGAAATCAATCCTATCTACGAAAAAGAAACGAGGGAAATGTTCGAAGGATTCGGATTCAGAGACATCGAGACCAAGGAAGATTCGTTCGGCAAAAAGCGAATGATGAGAGCCGTAAAATAGGAAACAGTAAAAATATCCAGCATATGAAGACAAAGAAAGAAATGGGAAAAATCATAAAGAAAGCTTTTCTTCATGGCAACTTCAACTGGCTTATCTTTTTAGTTGTTGGAGGAATTCTTTATGCCATCACAAAACAGTTTTACTGGTTAGTTTTCGGAATTATTTTCGGAGCAGTTTTCGACAAGAATGATATCTTATTAAGGGAAAAAGACAATAAAGGAAAAGAGAAATAGTATGGAATACGAAAGTTATAACAAGCCACGTCGTGCCAAGAAGCCGATGACCGAGCAGCAGGCTCTCTTGAAGCTCACCACCCTCTGCACCCAGGCCGAGCATTGCTCGCAGGAGATGCTCGACAAAATGAAGAAGTGGGAGCTCACGGAGGATGCCATCGCCCGCAACATGCAATTTTTGACGGAGAAGAAATTCATCGACGACGAGCGATTCGCCCGGTTCTTCATCAACGACAAGATAAAATACAATAAGTGGGGACGACGCAAGGTGGAACAAGCCCTCTGGATGAAGCACATCCCAAAGGAAATCTCCGACCCCATCTTCGCCGAAATCGAGGACGACCTCTATATGGAAACCCTCCTGCCTTTACTGAAAAGCAAGTACAAGACCATCAAGGCAAAAAACGACTACGAGCGCTCCATGAAACTCATCCGATTCGCCATGGGCAGAGGCTACAGCATAGACGTCATCCACAAGTGCATCGACCGAATGAAAGAGGAAGACTTGGGAGAAATAGATTTCGAAGACAACTTCTAAATCTCAATCCACCCCCAAAAACAGCCATCATTCCAAAGCTCCATTGGGTTCCATCCACTAACTTCATAGTTTTTTAAAAAAAAATGTACCTCAGCCTGTTAGAAAGAATCATCGACCTCTTTTCTCCTCGCTATTGCCCATCGTGCGACAAACGCTTGATGGGCACAGAGGAGATGCTGTGCGCCACCTGCCTATTGGGACTCCCGATAACATCTACCTGGGAAGACCCCTACGAGAACAAGATGGCGAAGATGTTCTGGGGGCGCATACCCATCGAGCGATGCGTGGCACTCTTCTATTATCATAGTCACTCTTATCCCAGCAACATCATTTACGCCCTGAAATACCACCATCGTCCCGATGCGGGCGTTTACCTAGGCCACCTCATCGGCAGCAAAGGATTGGAAACTAACTTTTTCGATGGAATCGACGCCATCATTCCCATTCCAATTACCCCCAAAAGACGAAAACAACGCGGCTACAACCAAAGCGAAATGATAGCCCGAGGCATTCAGGAGAAGATTGCCAAGAATATCCAAGAGAAAATAACAAAGGGGATTCAAGGGGGAATAATCGACAAGGGGATTCAAGGAGCGAAAACACCTCCCATCATTACCGACGCTGTACGCCGCATCGTGTTCACGGAAAGCCAAACCCAAAAGACAAGAATGGGACGACTGGAAAACGTGGAGAATGTATTCCAACTATCCGACTTCTATCACGACACTGACGGAAAGCACCCCATCTCCGACCTCGCTGGCAAGCATCTGCTTCTGATAGACGACGTTTGTACCACAGGAGCCACCCTCGTATCTTGCTGTCAAGAATTAGAGAAAGCCGGCAAAATGAAATTCAGCATCGCCACCGTGGGATGGGCTACGGAATAAGACACAATGGACTGCGGAATAAGGCTGAAAGGATTGCGGAACAAAACAGAAAGGGCAGCAAAACAAAACTGAAAGAGCAGCAAAACAGGCCACGAGGTATAAAAAATATATAATAAATGCGCCATTTGTGATGATTACTCGTTTTTTTGTCGTACCTTTGCATAAATAAGAAATAATAAACATTTAATCCTTATATAATTATGGACAAACTAAAGAAAGAATTCGCATCTAAGTTATTGAAGGTTAAGGCTATCAAATTGCAGCCTAACGATCCTTTCACATGGGCTTCTGGTTGGAAGTCTCCTTTCTATTGTGACAATCGCAAGACATTGTCCTTCCCAGAACTCCGCAACTATGTGAAGCTCGAACTCGTTCACGCCATCTTGGAGCAGTTCCCTGAGGCTGATGCAGTAGCAGGTGTTGCCACTGGAGCCATCGCACAGGGTGCCTTGGTTGCCGACGAGTTGAACTTGCCTTTCGTTTACGTTCGTTCAAAACCAAAGGATCACGGTATGCAGAACCTCATCGAGGGTCAGCTCGACCCTAAGGCGAAGGTAGTCGTAGTGGAAGACTTGATTTCTACCGGCGGTAGCTCATTGAAGGCAGTTGAGGCTCTCCGCAAGAACGGCAACGAGATTGTAGGTATGGTAGCTAGCTACACCTACGGTTTCCCTATCGCAGAGCAGGCATTCAAGGATGCCAACGTCAAGCTCGTTACCTTGACTGACTACGAGCACGTAGTGGCAGAGGCTCTTGAGACAGGTTACATCAAGCAGGAAGACGTTGAGCTGCTCCACGAGTGGCGCAAGGACCCAGCCAACTGGAAGAAGTAATCAAATCTTAGAAGTTAAGCACCCCTTAACTCCTATCATTCAAGACAATAGATGAGTACTAGTACATTCGAAAGTAATATCAAGCAGATTCCTCACAAGCAGGAATCTGTTTTCAACACATTGAGCGACCTCAACAACATCCAGTCCATCCTCGACCGCTACGAGCAAGTGAAGGACCAAATTCCCGAGGACAAGCGCAAGGAAATGGAGAAAATCAAGGACTTGCAATTTGACAGCGACAGCATCTCCATCAACGCCCCTATGGTGGGTAACCTCAAGATGCGCATCATCGACCGAGAGGCTCCGAAGACCATCAAGTTTGAGACCGTAAACAGCCCTATCCCATTCAACTTCTGGATTCAGCTGCTCCCTACGGGCGAATTCTCTTGCAAGATGAAACTCACCATCAAGGCTGAGCTCAATATGTTTATCAAGGGTATGGTGAAGAAGCCATTGCAGGAAGGCATCGAGAAGATAGCCGACGCGCTGGCAATGATTCCATACCAGGATTAATAGATGATCCCATATCAGGACTAATAAAAGATACAATTATGGCACATAAACTTTGGGAAAAGAACTTTGAAGTAAACAAGGAAATCGAACGATTCACCGTGGGTCGCGACCGTGAGCTAGACCTCTACCTCGCCAAGTACGACGTATTGGGCAGCATGGCGCACATCACCATGCTCGAAAGCATCGGCTTGCTGGAGAAAGACGAGCTTACCCAGCTCCTTGCCGAACTGAAAAACATCTACGCCATCGCCGACAAGGGCGAATTTGTCATCGAGGAAGGCGTAGAGGATGTTCATTCCCAGGTAGAACTGATGCTCACCCAGAAGCTGGGCGACATGGGCAAGAAGATTCACTCGGGGCGTTCACGCAACGACCAAGTATTGGTTGACCTCAAGCTCTTCACTCGTCATGAGCTGAAAGAGATTGTGGATGCAGTAAAGATTCTTTTCGACGAGTTGATTCAGAAGAGCAACCAATATAAAGACGTACTGATGCCGGGCTACACCCACCTACAGGTGGCAATGCCTTCATCCTTCGGCTTGTGGTTTGGCGCTTACGCCGAGAGCCTCGCCGACGACATGCTCTTCCTCCAGGCTGCTTATCGCATGACCAACCGCAATCCTCTAGGTAGCGCAGCTGGCTATGGCAGCTCCTTCCCATTGAACCGCACCATGACTACCGAACTCCTTGGCTTCGACAGCATGGACTACAATGTGGTCTATGCTCAGATGGGCAGAGGCAAGATGGAGCGCAACGTGGCTTTCGCCATGGCTACCGTGGCAGGAACACTTGCAAAAATGGCTTTCGACGCCTGCATGTTCAATTGCCAGAACTTCGGCTTCGTGAAGCTTCCTAAGGAATGCACCACCGGTTCGAGCATCATGCCTCACAAGAAAAACCCAGACGTATTCGAGTTAATTCGCGCCAAGAGCAACAAGCTGCAGAGTCTCCCTCAGCAGATTATGCTCATCATGAACAATCTGCCAGTGGGCTACTTCCGCGACCTCCAGATTATCAAGGAAGTGTTCCTGCCAGCTTTCGACGAGCTGAAAGACTGCCTCCAGATGGCAGCCTACATCATCAATAAGATGGAAGTGAACGAGCATATCCTCGACGATCCTCGTTACGACCCAATGTTCTCGGTAGAGGAAGTAAACCAGCTTGCCGCCAACGGAATGCCATTCCGCGACGCTTACAAGAAAGTGGGACTGGAAATCGAGGCTGGAGAATTCAAGCCAAACAAGAATATCCACCACACTCACGAGGGCAGCATCGGCAATCTCTGCAACGACAAGATAGAGGCTCTCATGGAGCATACCCTCTCCGAATTCCATTTTGAGCGTATGGAGAATGCTGAAAAGAACCTTCTAAAATAAGTTCTGTGGAAGAAATCGTGAGAATTCTCACTAGATTTGAGAAATAGAAAACTTTTAGATGGAAAGAATAGCTATATATATTATATAATAAGGTATATATATTCAAATGGAAAGAATAGCTATAAATAAGGTTTATATATATAATAAGGTGAAGAGCATGGCAAGCAAAGCTATGCTCTTTGCTTTCATCCCTCTTCTTGCTTGCCTGGTGGCAACCATCTTCCTTACAGGATGTGATGCAGAAAACAGCATCAGCACCCGCTATCCCTGCCAATTTATCTTCCGAACCATCTATCATCCCGGCACCAGCATAGAGACTGCGCTCAATGGTTCAGGCACAACCTACACTATGGTAAGCGCCAAAAAGGTGAACGGCGCTTGGAACATCTATTCCACACTAAATGATGGAAAGAACAAAACGGAGACCATCGTGCTCTCTACTGCCAAGGAAAACTACGCCAACTATAGCTATCTGGGAGCAGGCAACAACACTACCGATGCTACCAAAAACGGATTCATACTTGGTCAATCCTACTTCAACGGTTATGTGGCTTGGGACAGGCAATGCCTCAACTGCATCCTGCAATATGGAGGAACCAACTATCCACTGGAATGGGCAGAAGATCGTCAAACGGTAATCTGCAACAAATGCAAACGAGTATATAGACTGGAAGACGGTGCCATCATAAGTGGCAGACAAAGCAAAGAAGATAAGTCTCTAATGCGATATAGAGTATCATACGGCGGAATAGGAAGTGTACTGACCGTGGGAAATTAGACTGAGAGAAACAATACTGCGGAAAACAAAACTATAGAAAAAGGGTAGCGGAAAGCGGAAAGACATCGCCTCGACACACAAACTTTACACTTTTGCCCCCACAAAACGATGAATTTCAAATAAATGGGAAGAAAAATACAAACGTTTTTCTTAAAATATGTAAATCTATTTGGTCAATCCAAGAAATTGCATTACCTTTGCACTCGCAATTCAGCAATGCGGAAATAGCTCAGTTGGTAGAGCACAACCTTGCCAAGGTTGGGGTCGCGGGTCCGAGTCCCGTTTTCCGCTCTAACTCTAACGTTTACCATGCCGCAATGGTGGAATTGGTAGACACGAGGGACTTAAAATCCCTTGGCCAGTAATGGCTGTGCGGGTTCGAGTCCCGCTCGCGGCACTCAAACCTCCCTCCTTAAAGTTTTTCATTATGAAAAAATTTGCTTACATCATATTTCTTATTTCATCAATATTACTTACATCATGTGGTGTCAGTAGTGGTTACTTTAAACTTGAAGGCAAATTTTTAAACATGAACCAAGGTGAATTTTACGTTTATTGCCCAGACGGTGACAAGGAAAGTGTGGATACCATCAAGGTCGTGGGTGGCAGATTCACTTACGAAATGCCTTGCAACGACGATTGCACCTTGATGATTGTCTTTCCGAACTTCTCCGAGCAACCTATCTTTGCAGAATCTGGTGAATCGGTTGAGCTGAAAGGCGATGCCTCACACTTAAAGGAAATGGAAATAAAAGGCACCAAGGATAATGAACTGATGACCAAGTTCCGCAAATCCATTCTGGGAGACACTCCTCCACAGGAAAAGGAACACGCAGAAATGTTTATCAAAGACAACGCAGGTTCTGTGGTCAGCCTCTATCTGGTCAGAAAATATTTTATCGCCACTCCTCAACCAGACTACAAGAAAGCATTCTCCCTACTCTCTATACTGGAAAAAGAACAGCCTAAGAACGCGAAATTGAGCAAACTGAAACAGCAAGTCAACTTATTGAAAGATGTCGCAGTGGGCTCCACCCTTCCGCCATTCACCTCATACGATGTGAATGGGAAGCTCATATCCAGTGCGGAACTAAGCAGTTCGCCAGTGACAGCCATCTACACATGGGCTACCTACAGCTATGATAGCCAGGATATGCAAAGAGAACTTAAGAGACGCCAACGCAGTTCACAAGGCAAACTCAAACTGATGGGATTCTGCCTGGATGCAAGCAAAAGCAGTTGCAAGGAAAATATGGTGCGCGACTCTATCAACTGGCCAGTGGTATGCAATGGAGAAATGCTGGAAGACAAGACTTTGAAGAAGTTGGGACTCACGTCGATTCCCGACAACATCATACTTCAAAATGGCAAAATCATCGCCCGAGGGCTTAACAAGCAAGATCTATACAACAAACTTGATCAACTGCTGAAATAATACCACGGGCTCTAACAATTTAAACAGAGAGCCTATGCTAGTAAAGACCTATTGCGCAGCAGTAAACGGACTGGAAGTCACAACTGTTACAGTAGAAGTAAGCCTCAACCGAGGCGTTCAATATCACCTCACAGGCTTAGGCGACGAGGCGGTAAGGGAAAGTCGTGACCGAATCGCCGCTGCCCTACAGTACAGCGGCTATAAATTTCCGATAGCCGACATCACCATCAATCTTGCTCCAGCCAATCTGCGCAAAGAGGGAAGTAGCTTCGACCTCCCCCTTGCCATCGGTATCTTAGGCGCCAACTGCAACATCCCCGAAGACCATCTCAAAGAATACATGATGGTAGGCGAATTAAGCTTGGATGGTACCTTGCAACCCATCAAAGGCGCATTGCCTATCGCCATCAGAGCAAGAGCAGAACACTACAAAGGACTTATCGTGCCTGAACAAAACGCAAGAGAGGCCGCTGTAGTAAACAACCTGGAGGTCTATGGTATGAAAAATCTCTTCGATGTCATCCAATTTCTTAGCGATCGCTCCAACCCAGAACCCACCATCGTAGATACCCGAAAAGAGTTCTACGAAAACCAAATACATTGCGACTACGACTATGCCGACGTTAGAGGACAGGAAAACGTAAAGCGTGCCCTAGAAGTGGCTGCCGCAGGCGGTCACAACCTCATTATGGTAGGGCCGCCGGGCTCAGGAAAATCCATGATGGCAAAACGCTTGCCATCAATTCTTCCACCTCTCACACTATCAGAGAGTCTGGAAACCACCCAAATCCACTCCATAGCAGGAAAACTGGGCAAGAATGTCTCCCTCATCGCACAACGACCATTCAGAGCCCCCCACCACACCATATCGCAAGTGGCATTAGTTGGTGGAGGTGCTTCCCCACAACCAGGCGAAATATCTCTCGCCCACAACGGCGTGCTCTTTTGTGACGAACTACCAGAGTTCAACAAGACAACTTTGGAAGTATTGCGCCAACCCTTGGAAGACCGCTACATCAACATCAGCAGAGCCAAGTATTCCATCGACTACCCTTGTTCCTTTATGTTTGTAGCCAGCATGAACCCATGTCCCTGCGGCTACTATGGCGATCCAACCCACCATTGTGTCTGCACACCAGGACAGATACAAAGATATATGAACAAGATTTCCGGTCCACTGCTCGACCGCATCGACATCCAATGCGAGATAAGTCCTGTACCTTTCAAAGACATCTCTAAAGCTGCACCAGGTGAGCCAAGCGAGAAAATAAGAGCCCGAGTCATCAAGGCTAGAGAAATTCAAGCTGAAAGATTCAAGAACTTCAAGGGAATACACTGCAATGCCCAAATGACAGAACGTATGATTCATCAGTTCGCCGAGCCAGACGAAGCAGGAATCAACCTGTTACGAATGGCCATGGAGAAGCTATCGCTATCTGCTCGCGCTTACAATCGCATCCTAAAAGTAGCGAGAACCATTGCCGACCTGGCAGGAGCAGAGCAAGTTGAACCACAGCACCTGGCAGAAGCCATCGGATATAGAACTCTTGACAGGGGAGATTGGGCAGAAAGAGGACACATATAAATACACAACAATATATACTAGATGAAAAAATCGAGATACATTTTGCAAAAAAGACAAAATCTATTGCATTTTTAGCAATAATACCATAACAAAATAGTCCAACAAGGAGTATTTTCTACCACATAGGTAGTATATTTTGTTTTTTCAATATCAAAAAAGCAGCAATTACCCCCTACTTCAACAATTAATCGACCAAAAATTACAAAAATATCGCTAATTTTGCAAATGTAAAAAGGAACACATAGATGTTCTATAAGTTAAACAACAAAAATAATAAGATTATGGATTGCATTTACAGAATTACCAGTTTGATTAAGAAAGTAGGTTTCGTAATACTTCTCGCTGAGTTGGCTGTTATTGCGTTTATGTCCATTCATTAATAGAATTAAAGGGGCATACATAACTTAAAGAGAAGACATAAAGAAACAAGAAAAAGCTTATAGCTCAACAGAGCTATTCTAATAAGGATATTTAAATGCCTTGGTGGTTTCGAAAGTTACCACCAAGGCATTTTCTTTTTAATCAAGGCACTTCCTTTTTGAATCAAGACACTTTCTTTTTAAACAAAGACATTTGCTTTACGAACAAAACACATCCTTTTTGCACAAAAGAGACCTAAAAAGAAAGAAATCACCAATTATTACCTACAAGGAATGAACACAGAATCGTCCAAAAGGAGTATTTTCTATAGCACAAGGAGTACTTTTTTGAGAAAAATCGCATTTTAAAAACAATTTATACCCCATAAAAACAGTTTTTACCCCCAATATAGCGAAAATACCCGTACCTTTGCAACCGTAAAACAAACGTTATCGCAACGTTGAACATCAACAAGAATATAAACTATTAAAATTATAAGATTATGGATTGCATTTTTAGAATCACAGAAGTTGTTAAGAAAGTTGGTTTTGTAATTCTCGTAGCAGAGTTGGCAGTAATCGCTTACTTGAACATTATGTAAAGTTCTCCTCAACTATATATAATAAAGGAGGAACAAGATAGGCAAACTAACTTGCCACAGTAACAAACACAAAATAAAAGATATTGTGTCGCCTAACAAATAACGGCAACACAAAAATGGTCTTAGGCGTACCGCTTAAGGCCATTTTTGTGTTTATTCAATGGTCACCACAACCACACAACATTCCAAATTCCACACTTTCCGCAAAACTTTCGGTATCATCCAAGGTGCTTTCCGCATCAAATTACACCTTATCATATATATAAGCAAGAAAAAGGAGAGATTATTTTTCCTACTTTCCCACATTTTTTGTAATTTTGCAGCCAAATAACAAAAATATATTAGCTAATATGGAAGAAAAGAAATTTAAACGTACCACCGTTACCGCTGCATTGCCTTACGCCAACGGTGGTGTACATATCGGTCACCTGGCAGGAGTTTATGTGCCAGCCGATATCTACGTGCGCTATCTCCGCCTCAAGAAGCAAGACGTTGTCTTCATCGGCGGTAGCGATGAGCACGGTGTGCCGGTAACTATTCGTGCCAAGAAAGAGGGAATCACCGTACAGGAGGTGGTTGACCGCTATCACAACCTCATCAAGAAGAGCTTCGAGGAGTTCGGTATCTCTTTTGACATTTACAGCCGTACCACATCAAAAGTTCACAATAAGTTTGCTTCCGACTTTTTCCGCACGCTCTACGACAAGGGAGTTTTGGAGGAGAAAGTAGAAGAACAGTTCTGCGACGAGGTAACTGGCGAATTCCTTACCGACCGCAACATCGTGGGTACCTGCCCTCGTTGTGGCGCCGAGGGTGCTTATGGTGACCAATGTGAGAAATGTGGTGCTACCCTTTCTCCTGACGAGCTCATCAACCCTACCAATAAGAACAATCCTGGCCATGGTCTCATCAAGAAGCCTACCAAGAACTGGTATCTCCCATTGGGCAAGTATCAAGACTGGTTGAAGAAGTGGATTCTTGAAGACCACAAGGAATGGCGTCCTAACGTATATGGTCAGTGCAAGAGCTGGCTCGACATGGACTTGCAGCCACGTGCAATGACCCGCGACTTGGATTGGGGTATTCCTGTACCAGTAGAAGGTGCAGAAGGAAAAGTGCTCTACGTTTGGTTCGATGCTCCTATCGGTTACATTTCCAACACCAAAGAGCTTTGCGATGCTCACCCTGAGAAGTGGGGAACATGGCAGAAGTGGTGGCAGGACCCAGAGACACGCCTCATCCACTTCATCGGCAAGGACAACATCGTGTTCCACTGTATCATCTTCCCTACTATGCTGAAGGCTCACGGCGGCTACATCTTGCCAGACAACGTGCCAGCCAACGAGTTCTTGAACTTGGAGGATGACAAGATTTCCACCTCTCGCAACTGGGCAGTTTGGTTGCACGAATATCTCGTTGACCTCCCAGGCAAACAGGATGTATTGCGCTACGTATTGACAGCCAACGCTCCGGAGACCAAGGACAACAACTTCACATGGAAGGATTTCCAGGAGCGCAACAATTCCGAGCTCGTTGCCATCTATGGTAACTTCGTAAACCGTGCCCTCCAGCTCACCAAAAAGTATTGGGGCGGTGTAGTTCCAGCTTGTGGAGAGTTGCAGGAAGTAGATAAGAAGACTATCGCTGAATTCAAGGACGTTAAACAGGCTTTGGAGCAGAACCTCGACGTATTCAAGTTCCGCGAGGCGCAGAAGGAAGCCATGAACTTGGCACGCATCGGCAACAAGTACATCACCGAATGCGAACCTTGGAAGGTTTGGAAGACCGATCCTAAGCGTGTGGAGACCATCTTGAACATCTCCCTCCAGTTGGTAGCCAATCTCGCCATCGCCTTCGAGCCATTCTTGCCATTCTCATCAGAGAAGCTTCGCAAGATGATCAA
>DBLF01000086.1:7929-14955 GCA_002297965.1 Candidatus Segatella papionis | reverse complement strand
GAGTTGCTCTTCGAGAAGATAGAGGACGAGGTTATCGAGAAGCAGCTCAAGAAACTTGCCGACGAAAAGAAGGCAAACGAGGAGGCGAATTATACTCCAGAGCCTATCAAGCCAGAAGTTAGCTTTGACGATTTCGAGAAGCTCGACATCCGCGTAGGTCATATTCTGAACTGCGAAAAGGTGAAGAAATCAAAGAAACTCTTGAAGTTCACCATCGACGACGGCACAGGCACCGAGCGCACCATCTGCTCAGGCATCGCCGCTTACTACGAGCCAGAGCAGCTCATCGGCAAGGATGTACTATTCGTAGCCAACTTTGCCCCTCGCAAGATGATGGGCATCGAGAGCCAGGGTATGATTCTCTCTGCTGTGAATTTCGATGGCAGCCTCAATGTAACCTCCCTTTTGGGCAAGGTAAAGCCAGGCAGCCAAGTTGGATAAGACAAAGTTCAGAACATCAATAAAGAAAAGTCTTTCAAATAAGGAAAAAGTCTTCCAAATAAAGAGAAAGACTTTCCTATAAAAAGAAAGACTTTCCTATAAAAAGAACACTCTCAAATCTGCAATGGATTTGAGAGCGTTTTTTATACTAGCAAAAGAAGATACTGCAAACAAAAACTTACAAAACACTTTTTACAATGTAAAGCGATAACCTACTGTAAAAGTAAATACCTTATTCTTTGAGCTACCACTATTATCGTCGTTAGCCTTGGTCAACCCGATGTTATAGCGAGCATCCAAAATCACATTCATATATTCGTACGACAATCCGACAGGAATAGAGACATCCACTTTTTTGGCAGGCCAAGTATTTTCCACATCCCTACTATCCTTGTACATCGTAGAACCCGTTTTATCCTTCTCCAAATCCGTCTCCTCCGACAGAAGTTTACCATCTCCACACAAAAAGCCAAGTTGCACACCAGCCATAATTGCAAACTGTGGAGCGACGTAGGCCTTCAACATCAAGGGAATGTTGACATAATCCAAATTAAGGTGTCTATTTTTCACACCCGTATATTTTCGAACGTCATTGCTCTTACCAGAATTAACATCTACAACTTGCTCATAATCCCCCCAGCGGCATCCTTGTCGAGCATAATAAGCTCCGAGCGAAACGCCCAAGAAATCCGTGGCACGATATTCCACATCTATCCCTCCAAGAAATCCCACTTGGTTTTTGGATTTCAACTCCTCAACATTTCCTTCCACCAAGTAAAGGGAGTTATTACTCCAGTTGGCTATCGCCACACCGACACGAGGAATCACAGAGAATCTACCTACAGGATTCTCCACACTTTGTGCCATAGTCCCTATCGAAGAGAGCAACAGCAGCATCAAGATTACAATATTCTTTTTCTTCATATACATTTCTTCGTCATCACACATATCATATTCATTGCCTACAATATATGAGATACACCTTAATTATATAACACATCAATAAAACTCAAAAACAAGAAGAATATTGCATTCATTTCGCAAAAGATTCCACCCAAAAGGCTGTTTTAGGCATATAAAAAGCAAGCAAATCACCCAAAAGTCTAACATATTTGCGGTATATTTTGCATATTTCTAATAAAATTAAACTAAAAATGGTAAATTTCGGAAAAAATTGCGTAAATTTGCAACCAATTTTGGAAAGCAGTAGCTTGAAACAGCCAACGCTTACAAATATATTGCGGATATATATACAAAACAAATATTTATTTAAAAAGACAAACATAGTATTAATTTATAAACAAAGAGAGAGATTTTTATGGAAAAAAGATTCATGATGTTTCTTGCTGGGCTTTTCCTTAGCATAGGAATGGCTTTGGCTCAAACTCAAGTTTCTGGTACCGTAATAGCAGCAGAAGATGGTACTCCAGTCATTGGAGCATCCGTAAAAGTTGCAGGTACCAAGACGGGTACAGTAACCGACATCGATGGAAAATTTAGCATCGAGGCACCAGCCAATGCTAAATTGGAGGTTTCATACATCGGTATGACCACCCAAATCGTAAAAGCAGGCAAGAACCTAAAGATTGTATTGGGATCCGATGAACGTTCATTGGAAGAAATTGTAATTAGCGTACCATACGGTACTCGCAAGAAAGCATCCTTTACAGGTTCAGCAGGTATTGTAGGTGGAGAAAAGATTGCCTCTTCACAGGTCAGCAGTGTGTCAAAGGCTTTGCAAGGTACTGTGGCTGGTCTTCAGTCATTCTCAACCAGTGGTCAGCCTGGCGAAGATGCCAGCGTATATATTCGTGGTGTGGGATCAGTAAACGCCTCTACCACGCCTCTTTACGTAGTGGATGGAATCCCATACGATGGCAAATTGGCTAACATCAATAGCCAGGACATTGCGTCCGTCACCGTATTGAAGGATGCAGCAGCCGCTTCCCTCTATGGCTCTCGCGCCGCCAATGGTGTCATCATGATTACCACCAAGCAGGGACAGGAAGGTGCTGCCCCATCCATCGAATTGACAGCCAAGTATGGTTTTTCTAGTCGTGCTGTAGCCGACTACGACCAGTTGAGCACAGAAGATTACTTCAAGTTGCAGTGGGAAGGTATGCGCAACAAATATCTAAATGATGATTATTCTGAAGCAGAAGCGGCATCCAAAGCTTCCAAAACTGTTGTAAGTTCCATTGGTATTAATCCATATGGTACTGCTTACCCAGAGCCAATCGACACTAATGGCAATTTGGTAAGCGGAGCTCATGCACTATGGAACGACAGTTGGGAAGATGCACTTACCCAAGATGCACACTATATGGATCTAAGTGCCCGCATTTCAGGAGGTAGCAAGAATTCAAAGTACTACTTTTCATTAGGTTACCTTGATGATCAAGGGGCTTATATTTGTTCAGGTTTCAAGCGTTATAACCTTCGTGCCAACATCACTAGTAACCTTCGCAAATGGCTACAATTAGGAGTAAACGTATCAGCAGTTCACTCCATCCAAGACTATCCTAAACAGAACGATACTGCTATTGGCAACATTGTGTTAGCCGCTCGCTCTTTACCATCGTTCTATCCGGTATATGAACGAGACCCTGCTACAGGAGCTTATGTTTTGGACGAGAGTGGAAACCGCATATATGACTATGGAGATTACCGTACTAGCTCATATAACGGCTACAATTTTGCACAATCTATGTATTACGATAAGGCTGAACGTAAAAGAGATGCAGCAACTGTACAGGGCTTCATCCTTATAAAGCCTATTGAGGGATTGAGCTATAAAATGACTGCAAACTTAGATTACAACAGTTTGTTTACTCATGACTACAGCAATCCAACCTATGGCAAAAAGCCTTTGACAGGTTCTGTCAGCAAAGGTAATACACGCACAACAGGTTTTACGATCAATAATGTTGTTACATTCGACCATACATTTGCTGAGAACCACGACATTCATGTAATGGCGGGACAAGAGTACTATGAGTTTAATACATCCAACTTCTCTGGATCACGCTCAGGTGTTATTGCAGATGGTTATTATGAGCCAGATGTAGCTTCTACATTGACCGGATTCAACGGAAACAGCGACCAATATAAACTACTAAGTTTCTTTGGCAATGCAGAATACTCTTACAAGAAGAAGTATTACGCTTCCGTCTCACTTCGCTCCGATGGATCGTCACGTTTCCATCCTGACAATCGTTGGGGAACTTTTTGGTCTTTTGGTGGATCATGGCGCATCACCAATGAGAAATTTATGGAGTCAACCAACTCTTGGTTAGACAATTTGACTCTTCGTGCCAGCTATGGAGCTCAAGGAAATGACAACGTTGGTTACTATGCTTACCAAGCTCTCTATAGCATTGGCAAATTCTTGGGCGAAAATACACTCCATGCCTCCAGAATGGCAACTCCAGAATTGACATGGGAGACAAATCTAAATACCAACATTGGCTTAGACTTTAGTTTGTTCGGAGACCGCCTTACTGGTACGATTGAATACTTCCAACGTACATCAAAAGACTTGTTGTTCAGCCGAGACTTAGTTCCATCTTCTGGATACTCTAGCATTGATGCAAATATAGGAAAACTAAAGAATTACGGTTGGGAATTTACTGTCAGCGGCACACCCATCCACACAAAGGATTGGATGTGGAAACTCTCGGTAAACGCCACCACCTACAAGAATAAGATTGTTAAGCTTCCTTCTGAAGTAATGTGGAACGGTACAAAGAAATGGGTTGAAGGTGGCTCACTTTACGACTTCTATCTCTATGAGTGGGCTGGTGTGAATCCTGACAATGGTAATCCACAATGGTATTATTATGATGAAGATGGGAGCAAACAAGTAACAGAAGACTACAATAGCTTGAGTGCAGAAAAAGACAAAGTAAAATGTGGTACTTCTTTACCATCTCTTTCAGGTGGTTTCTCCACAGATATCAGTTGGAAAGGCTTGACAATTTCTGCGCTTTTCTCATACAGTCTTGGCGGCAAACTTTACAATAATGACTATGTCAGTATGATAAGAGTTACAGGATTTGGAGGAAACTCTGTATCCAAAGACCTACTCAATCGTTGGACACCAGAGAATCGTTATACGAATATGCCAAAATTAGTAGATCAACAGAGCAGCGACTTCACCTCTTCGTCTTCTAGATGGCTCGTTGACAGAGACTTTTTACGTTTGAAAACCATAACACTGAGTTACTCTTTGCCAAGAAGCATCATCGCTCCTGCAACCCTCAAAGATGTAAACATCTTTATGCAGGCAGAAAACCTCTTCACCTTGAGCCATCAACAAGGACTCGATCCTGAGCAGCCAATTAATGGTGAGGTTCGTTGGCGCTACCCTGCCATGAAAACAATTTCATTTGGCATCAATGTAAAACTCTAAAATTGGAAATAGTAATGAAAAATAATATAATTAAAATTGGACTGGGAGTTGTTTTGCTTGGCACAATGGCATCTTGTGACCTAGATACGACACCAACAACATCTCTTGATGCGGCCAATGCATTCAAGAGTACAACGTATGCAGAAGATGTAATACGTGGTACTTGGAATAACATATTCAATGATGCTTGGTCATACGCATCAGTAGGATTGGGCTCTATCATGCTCAATGATGACTTTATGGGGTCTGATGCAGTAAGATCAAAATCTTATGGTTTTGCCAACTGCTATAATCTGACAAGTGGCTATAGCAGAGACCAATATGGCAAGTTATTTTGGGACTTTGCCTATGATGCCATCAATAATTGCAATGGAGTAATTGCCGACATCGACAACGCTTCTGGTACCGAAGCCGACAAGAGTCGAATCAAAGGACAAGCCTATGGCACACGTGGCTATATGTACCTGCTTTTGGCATCTCATTTCTCATTCGCCATCGACAAAGATCCTAATGCAGTATGTGTTCCTATCTATACAGAACCAACTTCTATGGATGTTGCACTAACAGGTAACCCTGCAGCAAGTGTCAAGGAAGTTTACGATCAAGCACTTGCAGATTTGAAACAAGCTGTTGATTTGATTCCAAGCAACTACTCTCATGGTACAGAAGCCATCGACCAGTATAAGATAGACCACAATGTTGCTCTTGGACTGATGGCTCGTGCAAGTCTCTATGCAAGAAACTGGCAAGATGCTTACGATTATGCGGACGAATCCTTGAAAATAAACAGTTACTTGATGACAGAAGAGGAATATAAGGGAGGATTTAACGATTGCAGCAACAAGGAGTGGATATGGGCTTACTCATCCACTATCGACGACAACTTCCCAAGTTATATATTCCACTTCAAGGACAATACAACCAAGGGGGCTTACTATGGTCCCCTCTGTATGGATCCAAACTTTATGAGCCACTTTGCAGAGAACGACTACCGTGCAGACCTGTTCCAGCAATGGGGAGGTACTCCTCAAAACAAGTCTGTAACCAAGCTCTTAAACGAGAAATTCAAATTTAAAGATATGGAGAACGAATTAGGAGATATAGACTTGATGCGTGTTTCCGAGATGTACCTCATAAAAGCAGAGGCTGCCTATCATCTTAATAAGACAGACGAAGCCAAGACTGCTCTCTATACTCTGCAACAAGCTCGTATGAAGACAGGTTGTACAGCTCCAGAGATTACTGCTACAGGAGAAGATTTACTGAAAGCTATTTGGCTAGAACGCCGTAAAGAGCTGTGGGGTGAAGGTTTTGCCATCACCGATATTATCAGAAACCAGCAATCTGTAGAACGTAAGAAGTTCGAAAAAGATATGGTAATCAACGGTAAAGAGGTAACAGCAGAGGGACATACGACATTAAAGTTTTCTGACGGTACCGACTTCTGTCCTAACAGCAAGTATTATCTTTTCCGAATTCCACAGAGCGAGGAGCTCCAGAATGCCAACCTCTACAAGAATCATCAGAAGCTAGACTTCTACAGATAATCATAAATCTCTACAATAAATGGACTCTATAAGCCCCATAGCCGTCATGGTTGTGGGGCTTTGTCTTCATTTTGCTCACAGAATCACATAAGTAATCTTGCTCACAAAATCGTAACTATATATAATANNNNATATATAATAATGTAAAACTAAATATATAATAATGTAAAACTATATAATTACGATGATGAGAAAGAATATCTCCACAATTCTGATAAGCAGCCTGCTGGTTGCGATGCCTCTGACCCTCCATGCCCAACAATACCACTCGCAAGTGTGGAATCCAGACAATGGCAATGGCACCTATACCAACCCCGTGATATACGCCGACTACAGCGACCCTGATGTCATCGCCATAGGCGATGATTATTATCTCACGGCTAGTTCCTTTAATTGCATTCCTGGCTTACCCATCCTTCATTCCAAGGACTTGGTGAACTGGGAAATCATCGGTCACGCCCTACAAGAGCAAGAACCCAAGGAACTCTTCGACCAGCCTCAACATGGCAAGGGCGTATGGGCTCCAGCCATTCGTTACCACAATGGCGAGTTTTTTATCTACTGGGGCGACCCAGACCACGGCATCTTTATGGTGAAAACCAAAGACCCACGTGGCGAATGGGAGAA
>DBLF01000086.1:1667-7752 GCA_002297965.1 Candidatus Segatella papionis | reverse complement strand
CATACCACCGAAGGGCCAAAGTTCTATAAGCGAGACGGTTATTACTGGATTATGTGCCCTGCAGGAGGCGTGCAGATGGGATGGCAATTAGCCATGCGAAGCAAGAACATCTATGGTCCTTACGAAGCCAAGAAGGTGATGGCACAAGGAAAGACCCCAATAAATGGTCCTCATCAAGGAGCCTGGGTACATACCTCGCAAGGCGAGGATTGGTTTCTCCACTTCAATGACAAGGATGCCTACGGCAGAGTTATCTTCTTGCAACCCGTGAATTGGAAGACAGGATGGCCTGTAATGGGAAACGACAAGGACGGCGATGGATGCGGCGAACCTTATCTTACCTATCGTATGCCGAAATCAACATCAAAGACAAAAGTGAATCCACAGGAATCGGATGAATTCAACAGCACCGAGCTAGGGAAGCAATGGCAATGGCAAGCCAACTACAATCAGCTCTGGGGAATGCCTACCAACAATGGGTGTCTTCGACTCTACACTGCAGACCTTTCACATTCCACCTCAATTGCAACAAGCGATAAGGCGACATCATTCAAGAGCCTTTGGGAAGCAGGCAATCTTCTACTACAAAAGACTCCTGCCAAGGATTTCAAGGCAACTGCCAAGATTCAATTCGCCTCCAAAGAGGACGACCAATATGGCGGCATCATCATGATGGGTATGGATTACCAAGCATTAGTGGTTCGACGTATGGGCGACCAATTCTTGCTCCAACAGTTGCATTGCAAAGATGCAGACCAAGGCGGCATCGAGAACGAGAAGACGCTCGCCACCCTCAAGCCTACCGAGAAAGATACCATCCCCTATTCTCCAGCCATCTACCTCGACATCTATCTACAGATGAAAGTGAAAGATGGCAAATGCCAGTTCGCCTACAGTTTGGACGGCAAGAAGTTCAAGAACACAGGCGACCTCTTCACCTTGCGCCAAGGCAAATGGATAGGAGCCAAGATGGGATTCGTGAGCGAACGAAAGAACACAAAAGGCAATCGAGGATGGATTGACGCAGACTGGTTTAGGGTTACGAAATAGCCCTAAACTTTGCATAAGCGAATGAAATAAGATTGGACAAACAAAAACTACATATCCAAATATATGCGCTAATCTACAACCATATATAAAATAAGGTGGGACTAGAATGCTCTTCTATAGAGCTTCTGTCCCACCTTTTCTTTGTGATTATTGTTTTCGCAAATATCGGCAATAAACCTAAATACTAAACTAACCTTACTAAACAAATATAAACCTAATACTAACCTAAAACAAAATATAAACCTAATACTAACCTAAAACAAAATATAAACCTAAAAACTTGTCCTATGAACCTAATTTACAAATCTATTTTTCCAATGCCTTTGCTCTCATCAAAGCCTCCAAATAATAGTAGTCGGCATAGATGATGCTAGCATCTATTTCGCTTCCCGCAGGATGATGTCCCGTGCTATGCATGAGGAAAGCGACATTTTTCTTACCACTCTGATACTTATCTGTACTGAGCTGAGCTAGCGACTGCAAGGCAAACAGCCTATATTCCTCGCCTTTCTCGCCCTCCACATATCCCTGCAGTTCGAGCAAGGCATCTGCCACCACACAGGCTGCACTGGCATCCTTCGGTGCACCGCCTTTCACGCCACGTGGGTCATCCATATCCCAAAGCGGAATGAGATCATCGCTCGTCTCCTTCAATCGCTTGATATAGATGTCGGTCACTTTCTGGGCAAAATCCAAGAACATCTTGTTCTTCGTATAGCGATACACCATCGTATAGCCATAGATAGCCCAGCTCTGTCCACGAGACCACATCGAATTGTCGGCATAACCTTGGTGGGTCACTCCCTTGATGAGATCGCCATTGATCGTGTCATACACTGCCACATGATAACAGCTGCCGTCAGGACGGAAATGATTTTTCATTGTAGTCTTGGCATGGGTCACAGCCAAATCATACAAGAGTTTGTTACCACCGTTCTTTGCCGCCCAAAACATCATGTCGAGGTTCATCATATTGTCCATGATGGTATTGTGAGGCCAGTTGCGCGGCTTCACCTCTCGTGGCCAACTCAATATCGTACCCACGATAGGATTGAAGAGTGTGGCGAGCGAATCGGCAGAAGCAAGAATCACGTTCTTGTATTCCCGTGAATGGTTCACCTCATAACCCTTGCCGTAGGAACAGAACATCAGAAACCCGATGTCGTGATCGTAGCAGGGGCGATAGGCGATGCCTTTCAAGGATTCCGTATATCCCTCGGCCGCCTTACGCACAGACTCATCCCCGAAGTTCTGATAGTCCATCCAAAGGATGCCAGGCCAAAAACCATCGCACCACTCCTCTGGCGTGGCCTTGCGGCAGTTCCACCCCTTCTGCTTGTCGCCCTTAAGGATGTTGCGAGGTTCCATGGTGAAGTCATAGCTTCCATCCTTCTGCCTTAATTCCTCCAAGGCTCTACCTACTTGCTTGTGGCAGTATTGCAACTGCTTATCCACATCGAACTTCTGTGCCATCACGCTGTTCGCAAGGAACAGGGCAGACACGAAAAAAAGTATTCTTCTTGCTTTCATCGTCATTGTTTTATTATCTATACGAATCAAACAAGAAGAATACTTATTCTTTACTTTGAAAAACACTTATTCTTTACTTTGAAAAAATACTTATTCTCTACTTCGAAAGACTTGAAGCAATAAGCCAATCAAAGGATTACTTATGCCAATACACCACGTAACGGCAGTGGTGAGCATCATAGAAAGGGAGCAATTCCACCCCTTGCTTCGTCTTCAAGAGATGGTCGGCAAGTTTCAAGAGATTGAAAGTGCAGCAGTTCTCACCATCATAGCCCGAAAGATATTTGCTAAATCAAATTAAGCTAACTACTTATTAAAAAGTATTTTCCTCCCTAAGAAATCTCCGTTCCGTGACACGGAACGGCCGTTCCGAGTCTTGGAATGTACATTCCGTGTCTTGGAACGCACATTCCGTGTCACAGAATAGAGAATACTTATAGGAATGAGAAAGATTTCTTTCTGCTTCTAAGAATATTTCTTATTGACGAGAGGGAATATCAATACGCAAAGGCTGTACCGCGCCCTTATATTCACCATCGGCATCTGCCACGGCAACCACCCAAGCGGTAAAGCTTCGGCGTGGATTGTCCCAACCAGCCTCGTAGGGATAAACCTCAAAGGTGGTGTCATTGATTTTCTTCAATGGACCACAGATTACCTCGATGTGTGGTTTCTTCACGCCATGAACCCTAGATGCTGCATTGTGTGAAGCATCGGTATAAACGGCTTTCAACTGAATTCTTATCGGTTTCTTCACCTTCTTGGCAGAGGCGACATCAGCATCTTCTATCTTGATAGCCATGCCACCTTGTAATTTCTCGCTGTAAGGAATCAACTTGCCTTGATACTCGAAGCCTACATATTGCACTTGTTTGCCAGCCGTCTCCTGATAGCGAGCCTCTGTCAAGTCTGCCATTTCCTTGTCGAAATACCAGAAGGCATCATGCTTATCGCCTTGATACTCTGAATAAGGAGCAGGAATAGGTCGATTAACTTTAACCACATCAGGCTGTTTCCCCTTGTCCGCGCCATCCGTCCCAATCATATCCGCATGGAAACGCTCGGCAAGATAACCATCCTTCGGATTCAGTTTTTTCAGCTTGACAGAGCCATCGGCATTGTATTCCATTCCCTTTCCATTGCCGTTCAAACGCTGTTCTAATGCCTTTTGAATGAACTTTGCCAAATAATTTGCCGTTTTATCGCCACAATCAAAGTGTCCCCTGCCTGTATCGCAAAGGAAGGAGATGCAACTCTCGGGATACATCATGCGGAAAGCCAAGGCAGGATTGACACGAGCCTCCCACCATTCATACTCGCCCTCCACCATCAAGCCTGGGATGCCGTCGATGTTGCGATTGCGTCCCCACTCCACATTGGCAGCGCCATAACCACAGAGGTTGGTACGAGGCGCATCGCCATGGAAAGAGATGATGCAAAGCGTGCGGTCGGGATTCCAAGCCGCGAAGTTCCAAGGGAAAGTGGCTTGTGCCGAATGTCCCAAAGGAATGATAGGAGCCTTGGCTATCTCGGGATGCCCGCTATTGTCGGCAAGATTCGTCATCATCTCCTCGAAGATATTCTGCGCCCCCGATGCAGGGTCCCAGTTGTTGTTGAAAGCAGGAGCCACCCAAACCATCGCTACCCCGAGCTTCTTCATCTGAGCTTGGAAGTTAGGATTCTTATAGATAGCCTCCTCGGTCATATTCTGTTGGGAGAGTATCACCGCCTTTACCTGCTTGCACCCATCAGGCACTCAGAGATAAGCCACAGGAGCCTTGCCGGTCTCATTGGAGATGTATCTTCTCAGCTCCACCGACCATTGGTACATGCCGCTACCTCCCACACCTACGGCATGGGCTACAGTCGCCATTAGTCCTTGCAACAAGAAGGCAAGGAGCAACATGATCTTTCTATGCAAAACATTACTTTTCTTCATATCTAACTATGCTTTAATCATATTACGAATTCCATTCGATAATATTACGGGTAAATGAACATATTATTTCATGGGAACGAATCGCAAGGCTGCACCACCAGATGCTTGCAGATGAAGCTTTAGCGTCTTTCCTGCTTTGAGGGTCATCACGGTAGATGCCACGTTGGTGCGAGTCTTCAAGCTTGGGTCGTCGTTGTAAATCTCCACCCGATACTTCTTACCTTTCTGCAAAAACTCGGAAGTATTGATACAGATATTACGAGCCGTCAAGCCATTCATCGCACCCACAAACCAATCGTTACCTGAGCGGCGAGCCTGAACGATATACTCCCCAATCTCGCCATCCAATGCCTTGCTCTCATCCCATATCGTAGGACATTCCTTCCAGAAATCGAGTTCCTTCTCGCCCTTGTAGGCATTTGGCAAGTCGTACCAGTAAAGGAAAGTTATCGGACTGTAATATACCACAGGCATCGCCAACTGGTGCGCCTTGGTGTTCTTCACCCTACCATTGAAATAGCAAGGGGTATAATCAGCTGGGCCACAGAGGAATCTCGTGAATGGGAGGATGGTATTGTGCTCGGCATTCGGCATTTCCTCATTGCCTCCTATACCCTCTTGGGTCATGAGATTAGGATAAGTGCGGCTCCAGCCCGTAGGACGGTACTCATCGTGAATATCCACCATGATATGATAATCGGCACATTTCTTGACAGCATTGTGTAGCCAAGTGGTCCACTCTTGCGAACCAATCTGTACGAAGCCAAACTTGATGCCACTGATGCCCCACTTCTCATAGAGCGGAAGAATCTGGTCGAGTTCTTGGTACAAGGCACGCTGGTTGACATACACCCACACGCCGATGCCCTTGCTCTTGGCATACTGGCAGAGCTTCGGCATATCGAAGTCACGGTTCTCTGCCACTTTCAAGGCAGACGAAGACATCTTCATCTCTGGTCCATACCATCCGGCATCAAGTTCGATGTATTGCAAACCTCTATCCACACAGAAATCCACAGCCTCCATAGCCGTCTTCATATCCAATCGACAAACACGGAAAGCCTTGCCCGGGCGAATCCACTCCTTGGCATCAGCTATCTGGTTAGGAGCATTGAGATTGAGCACCATCTGCTTGTTGTTGATGAGGTCGACGGCCCTTTCACCCACCATGATGAATCGCCAAGGCATATCGTAGGCGGTGATGATGTCGGCAGACTGGAACATCGACATCTGCAACTCATTGTCTGCCTTCAACTTGAGCTTGCCACGAACGAAATCTGAGAGTGCCGCCTCACCGATGGCAGCATAGAGTCCGTTGGCAAGATGCAAGGTGAGTGGTCGCTCAGCCTCATCCCTCCAAGCCTTCTCGCTCTTGAGAAGTTTTGTTTTGGTAGCTTGTGCCTGAGCCCAAGCGAAATGGTAAGCCTCAGCACCTGGAGCGAAGCGGAAGGAAGTCAAGTCGTCGGTGATGTGCATAAACAAGCCATTCGTCGCCTCGGGGAAGTGATAACGGATAGCCACTCCCTCGTCGTAGGCTCTCACGACAATATCGAAGAGATACTGCTG
>DBLF01000086.1:0-1592 GCA_002297965.1 Candidatus Segatella papionis | reverse complement strand
TCATCTCGTTGTAGTGGTCACGGATGGAAGCGTACTCGCCATAGATAGGTTTCCATGTCTCATCCTTGACAGAACGTTCCACCTTGATGACATCCATGCCCGTAGTCCACACCCGATTGGTATCCACAGGAATGCCCATCGCCGACTCCACCAAGTGATTGTCGATGTTCACGCCCAATTCACCAGTCTCTATCACTTGCTTTCCTGCATAGTTGAGTTGGTAGAGCAACTTGCCTTGGCTTTGCTCGAAAGTAAAGCTATACTTGCCGTCAGGCGATTGCAAGACTTCTTGGGCATTCATCTGCAAAGCTACACCAAGCAACAAAAGCAAAAAGAGGCATCCGCTCATGATTCGATTTCTGTATGTCATATTACCTTATTATATTGTTTATCTAACGTCTATTATCTTTATGTATGATACGAATTTCTCTGCAATATTACTTAAAACGAAAGGCAAATACAATTATTTCTTTCTTTTATGCGAGAGTTACAAAAATTCTTTGTATTTTTGCAGTGGGTTCGAAGTAGGACATCTTTATAAGAAGATGAAACCACCCACCACACAAATAGCTAACAGAAATACGATGACTGAGAATAAGCAAAACATAGACGAGCTGAGCCTCCAGAAGGCAGAACACCTTTTTGAATCGGGTGACATCAATAAGATAGAGGTGGGCACAGCCAAAGGGTTGTGCGACATCCATCGTTATCTTTTTGAGGGTCTCTATGATTTTGCTGGTAAGATTCGCACGCTTAACATAGCGAAAGGCGGTTTCCGCTTTGCCAACTGTATGTATCTCGACGCTATTCTTCCTGTTATAGAGAAGATGCCAGAAAGCACCTTCGAGGAAATCATAGCCAAGTATGTGGAGATGAATATCGCCCATCCTTTCATGGAGGGCAATGGCAGAGCCACTCGCATCTGGCTCGACCTCATGCTGAAGAAGAACCTCGGCATGGTGGTGGATTGGCGAAAGGTGGGGAAAGACCAATACCTACAAGCGATGGAACGAAGCCCCATCAACGACTTGGAGCTCCGCTTCCTTCTACAACCTGCCCTCACCGACCAAGTGAATGACCGAGAAGTTATCTTCAAGGGCATCGAACTCTCGTACTATTATGAGGGGTATGAAAGAGTGAAATAAAAAGAAACATATTGTCCAACCATTTAAAAACAAAGAATATAAGAAACAGAAAGTAACAAGAAACATAGACATAACATATTGAAGTAATCATAATTACGCGTTTACTATTTATTCGGAACATCCTTGAAATTTGGCGATAGATAAGATGTTTGTACCGAAAGATAAAGTTCGTAAACGCCCATGCTATAGCGTGGGCGGAACTTATCTGGTACAAACGGGCCACGCCAAATGCCTAAGGATGTAGATAAGGGAAGCCTACGCTTCTTTTATATCTCCATCCCCAGGCATTTGTTCGTTTCACAAAGCCCGTTTTCTCTGATAAGATAGTTCGACGCCCCTATTTTTGCTATAGCACATGACTAACGAAGTTGACATCCTCGAAGATGACATCTGGGGTCGTGCGCCTGAGTTGTTGTCCATTCTCCTGAAAGACCATACGCTCAGCTC
>DBLF01000016.1 GCA_002297965.1 Candidatus Segatella papionis | reverse complement strand
ATCGGGGGTGTGGATCAAGTCGCTGGACGGTCTCTTCGGGGTGTATGACGTGCCGGCGTGGTTTGGCATGCCTTTCACGGTGCTCATCGTAGTGTATGTGACGAACGCTATCAACCTGATAGATGGCATCGACGGTTTGGCATCGGGGCTTTGCGCCATCTCGCTAGTGGCGCTCGCCGGTCTGCATATCTGGCTGCACATGTATTCCTATGCCTTGCTCTGCATCTCGGCTATCGGAGTGATTATTCCTTTCTGGTATTACAACGTGTTCGGCAATGCCATGAGGGGAAGAAAGCTCTTTATGGGCGACTCGGGAAGCCTCTCGCTGGGCTATATCCTCAGCTTCCTAATGATTCACCTGAGCACGGTGGATATCAGCCCTAGGATACCTGGCGACTACAACATGGTGCTTGCCTTCACCACGATGCTGGTGCCACTGCTCGACGTGGTGAGAGTGGTGGGGCACAGGCTGAGAAACGGCAAGAACCCTTTCCTGCCCGACAAAAGCCATATCCACCACAAGCTCCTGAGATGCGGACTGAGGGTACGGCAGGTGATGGTGTCCATCTGTATGCTATCGCTGATGTTCATCCTCATCAACGTGGCGTTGATAGGCAGCGTGAACATCACCTTCATCCTCCTCGTCGACCTCGTGGTGTGGCTCGTCTTCCACATCATCCTCGATATCATCCTGCACAAGAGGGATGCGGAGAATATGGTATAGAGGGAATTATAATTTAGTAAAAATCCCGCCTCGGAGATTCTGAACAAGAGTCTCCGAGGCGGGATTTTTTGTTAAAACCGACAAGAAACTTGGCGATTTAAAAACTTTGGCGTATCTTTGCATATTGAACAAAGTACTTTGAGATATGGCAAGAAAATTATACCCTATAGGAATACAAACATTCGAGGAAATCCGTAAGTTGGATAACCTCTATATCGACAAGACGGAATACATCTATCGTATGACGCATACGAGTGGAAAGTATTTCTTCTTGAGCCGACCTCGCCGTTTCGGTAAGTCGCTGCTGGTTTCCACTTTTCAAAGCTATTTCGAGGGCAAGAAAGGCCTCTTCGAGGGACTTGCCATCGAAAAACTGGAGAAGGAGTGGAAGGAATACCCTGTCCTGCACTTCGATATGAGCAAGGGTAAGCACATGGAGAAGGAACAGCTGGAGGGATATTTGGGCTATCTCTTGGAGGACTATGAGAAGAAATATGGCATCGTAAACCATAGGAATGGGAATAACAACAGGTTAACGGACTTGATAGAGGTTGTTTCTAACAAGACCGGCAAGCAGGTGGTGGTGCTCATCGACGAATATGATGCGCCATTGCTGGATGTGGTGCACGAAGAAGATAATTTGGATGCCTTGCGAAATGTGATGCGCAACTTCTATAGTCCACTGAAGGGTTGCGAGGCGATGCTCCGCTTTGTCTTCATGACGGGTATCACGAAGTTCTCGCAGCTCAGCATCTTCAGTGAGCTGAACAATATTACTAACGTAAGTATGAAGTTGCCTTTTGCTGGCATTTGTGGTATCACTAAAGAGGAACTTCTCTCTCAAATGAGTGAGGACATAGATGAACTTGCAGATAAATTGGGGTTGAGCAGGGATGAAACCATTCAGGAACTGAAAGACCATTATGATGGCTATCATTTTTGCTGGCCATCACCAGATGTGTTTAATCCTTATAGCTTGCTGAATTGCTTCGCAGATGGCGAGATGGATTCTTATTGGTTCGCATCGGGTACGCCTACCTATCTCATCAATATGATGAGAAAGTATGATTTCGCTCCTGCCGATTTGGGAGTGGTTATAGAGGCTGGCAAAAAGGACTTTGATGCGCCTACGGAAACTATGACGAGCATCATGCCGCTGCTCTATCAGAGTGGATATCTGACTATCAAGGGATATGACAAGCCGACCAAGCTGTATCAGTTGGCTGTGCCTAACCATGAAATCAGCGTAGGGTTGTATGGTAGTTTGCTGCCTTATTATCTTACTGACAAGACGGTGAAGGCGAATACTGCCATTGCGAAGATGTCGGTATTGGTGAAGAATGGTGACATGGATGCAGCCTTCACGCTATTGAACGATTTCCTGGAGACGGTGCCTTATTGTGACAATACCAACTACGAGGGGCATTGGCAGCAGACGCTATACATCATGTTTGCATTGCTTACCAATTATCAAATCACCGTGGAGCAGCACGTGGCGAAGGGCAGAACAGACATGGTGCTGGAGACAAAGAATGCCATCTATGTGATGGAACTGAAATTCAACAAGAGTGCCAAGGAGGCTCTCGACCAGATAAAGGATCGTCACTATGCCGAAGCATTTAAGATGAGAGGCAAAATGGTACAGGCTATCGGCTTGAACTTCGAGGTGAAAGACGAGGTGAATAGTCTGAAGTGGTTGACGGAATAAATAAGAAAGGCTGGAAGCTATATATCATCAAAAAACGATACCATCCCGCCTCGGAGATTTTGAACAAGAGTCTCCGAGGCGGGATTTTTTTGTTTCACAAGTTGTGAGATTTTTCTATTTTGTTTTTTCCTGAAAAGCTTTTTCCTATAAGACAGAGTGGCAACTTCTAGTTTTACGTACGAGGATGTACCTTGATTTTACAGAATTTCAAGATGGCTTTATCTGCACCATATTCCCATCTTGCCAAAACTAATTACATTGTTAATCTTCTTGATTTACAACAGTAAGATTCCTTATCAAGCCCGAATAGGCAAAGGTTCTTTCTTTGGCTATGGTGGTATGGGGGTGATGGTGCATAGTAAATGTGTAATCGGAGATAGATGCACTATATGCCAGCAGGTTACAATGTTACCATTGGCGCCAATGCCGTGGTGACGAAACCTGTGCCAGACAATGTCATAGTGGCTGGAGTGCCAGCAAAAATTCTAAGATTGAAAGATGAAAAGGAAAATAATAATCGAAGGTGATGTAGAAACTATGTTAAAATGAAGAAAACATTTGCTTCTTTCCTTTTTTTCTTTAATTTTGCTTCCAAAAAGAATAAGTTATGTACATAAAGAGTCTAAAGATTGAAAATTTTCGAGGCGTATCTGAATTTAATTTTGATTGTGCTGAGAATATGAATGTGTTGGTGGGCATCAATGGTGCTGGCAAATCAACCATTCTTCATGCCATTGATATTTTGATGAGTTGGCTTATTGCTAGATTGAAAAATACGAATGGTAAGGGATATGCTTTGCTTGATGACGACATAACTTATGGAAAGAATTTCTGCCGTTTAGAAGTGGTACTGGACAACGGAGTGCTTTGGAGACTTTTTAGACAACGCTCTTCTTTGAGAACCAAGCCGTTAGACAAGTCTAAACTAGAAGAGATGACCGCATTTGCCAATAAGGTAATTATGGACAACCAGAAGAGTGGTGTTGTAAGAAATATACCTCTATATGATTCTTATGGCGTTTCGCGTGTGGTGGATAGTACGCCTGTAAGGGGGCGAAAACATCATGCTCTGGAGATGCTAGATGTATATAACAAGGATTTGGAAAGCAAGATGAATTTTCAGTCTTTCTTTAATTGGTTTAAAGAAAGAGAAGATATAGAAAATGAGAAACTCAGAGAAAGTGGTGTCCTTGTAGAGGATTTGCAATTGAGTGCAGCCCGCCTTGCTATAGAAACCGCATTGCCTGGATTCAAGAATCTGAAAGTGCAACGCTCACCAAGATGCTTCACCATAGAAAAAAATGGTGAGAGAATCAAGTTTGATGTGTTGTCGGATGGTGAAAAGTCATACGTAGTTCTCGTCGCTGACATCGCAAGAAAGCTGAGCATGACAAACCCTGACTCGCATAATCCTTTGGATTGTTTTGGGGTTATTTGCATTGACGAGATTGATTTACATCTGCATCCATCCTGGCAGAGGGAAATTGTGCCACGACTAAGAAGTGTATTCAAAAACTGTCAGTTCTTTATATCTACCCACTCCCCATTTGTGTTGAGCAATACAAACCGAAATTTCGGCGACCAGTTGTTCTTGTTGAAAAATGGAAGGGTGCTCCCAATAACTGCTAATGTTTATGGGAAGAGGGTGGACTCAATTCTAGCAGAAGAACTTGGATAGACTAGCTTGCGAGGCAAAGAAACTCAAGAACAGATTGATAGAGTATGGGAACAATTGCGCTTAGGAAATGTTCATTCCGACTCTTTTAAGAGTGGAATGAAATGGCTGAGGGAGAATTTGGCACCATCGGATTCTGAGTTTATGCAAATTGCCGTACAAGAAAAACTGTTGGAAAGGAGGGGCTGACATGAGATGGATTAAAAAAGAAAATCCTCCCAAGAGTTTGGCGGATTTTGTATGCCGAAATAAAAATGCAACATGGGAGCATTTGTCTTCAGAGTGTAGGCGTGAGTTGATGGAAGTCTTAGCGGAAGAACAGCAGTCTTGGGATGGGTATACCGAACGTGTCTTAAAAATGGATGATAAGAATACTCATATAGACCATTTTAAAAAGAGAGCACTGTTCCCAGAACTGACTTTTAAATATAATATTGCTTTGAAACAGGGGCGATGTGATGTTATTGAAGCTATTAAAAGCTTGAAAAATAGTGATTGTAGTTCGAGTGATATTCTGACCTATTTACTTGTGCTTTCTATGGGCGATGATCTATGAAGGCACAAGTAAATTTAATATATAAATATGAATCTAGAGATTATTGATTCTTTCGTAAAACTGAAGGAATATTGCGAAAAGGAGGAGTACAAGGGATGGGATCCATACGATGGACTCAACTCAAAGGTGTTTCAAGCCATCCCATTCTTGAAACATTCCTCCATCTGCCGCCTGGTGATGATTCAGGGATTCAAGAGATTTCCTTTTAATCTGCGGCGACTGGCTATGGTGCCCAAGGAGTATAACGCCAAGGGTATCGGATTGTTTCTGAGTGGCTATTGTAACCTTTGTCAAGCAGTGAAACTGCATCCTGAATATGCGGATAAACTTGGCGACGAAGCAGAAATCAAGAGGCATATAGAGGCTCTTGCAGACCTGTTAATTTCCTTGCAATCGAAAGGGTATAGTGGGGCTTGCTGGGGATATAACTTCGATTGGCAAGCGAGAAGACTCTTCTTGTTTCCAAAATTCACGCCAACTGTTGTCGCCACCAACTTCTGTGCCACTGCTTTGATGGAGGCTTACGAAGTGACGGGCAATAAGCATTACTTGGATGTGGCTTTGTCGGCTGCCAACTTCATCATCAAAGATTTGCATCGCAGCAATTACAAGGATGGATTTCTCTTCTCGTATAGTCCATTGAAGGGCAACGATACCGTGTTTAATGCCTCTCTGCTAGGCTCCAGATTGTTGAGCTTCTGCTATCATTATACGAAGAATGAGGAATATAAGCGATTGGCAGAATCATCCATCAAGGCTTGCTGCGAAGGACAGAGAGAGGATGGGGCTTGGATATATGGTATGCTGCCTGTGCAGAGCTGGGTGGATAGTTTCCATACAGGGTATAACTTGGATGCGCTGATTGCCTACGAAGAACTGACAGGTGATGACAATTTTCATCCATTCATAGAGAAGGGTTTTGATTACTACATCCATCATTTCTTCGAGCAGGATGGTACGCCGAAATACTACGATGTGAAGATGTATCCAATAGACATTCATTGCCCAGGACAGTTGCTGGTTACTTTGCATCGCCTACACCAATATGATAAGTATAGGGGTATGGCAGAGAAGGTGATGAGTTGGACTGTGAGGAATATGCAAGACAAGAATGGCTATTTCTACTATCAATTGAAACCTGGCATCAGCTCGAAAATATCGTATATGAGATGGAGCAATGCATTCATGTTTCATGCTCTCTCTTGCTTGATAATAGAGGCAACGTAGAAGGCAATTTCTTAATTTTCCGTTAAGAAAATAAAAAAGAGTAGGTGAAAGAGCTATAACTATGGAATTAATTGCTAATTTTGCATCAGAAACCAATATTTAAGGAAAAATGAAAACGGTTGATATAAAGGATTATGCATCTTATATCGGGATTACCATGTTGATGCAAGGGTTGACTGTTAGTCCCTTGAAACTGCAAAAAATACTCTATTATGAGCAAGCTTGGCACATGGTAGGGTTTGGGCGCCAAAACCAATTGTTTGATACGGCACCGCAGGCTTGGGTCAATGGACCTGTTTATCCAGAAGTATATCGTATATACAAGGATATGGTACCAGGGATGTGCGACCATTTGAAAATGGAGCACTTCGTAAATGAGGGTGAATCGCCAGTGGCAAAAGAAAAAGCACTTCTGGAAAAAATGGGCTTGGAAAAAGAAGAAATTGAACTCTCTGAGCGAGTCATTATACTTTATGGGTCACGCACCCAGAACCAACTCATTCTTTTGACTCATAGCGAAAAGCCATGGAGTGAGAAAAGAGAGGGATTGATGCCATACGATTATTCTTCCACGGAAATATCTTTGGATACCATGTATGCTTATTATAAGCAGAGATACGATAGAAACAGAGGAAAATGATGCTGGACTTGAATTTTGACGATACAAGGGATGTTGATTTCCCTGCAAGATTGACAGAGAATTTATCATACGAAGATTTGGTGGATTCTCAACAACAATGTATTTCTGTGCAATATAATCAGATAGATCTTGGGGAGACTGGGTACGGCTTTGACCAATCTTTTGAGGGGCAAGAGGCTAACCTCTATTTTGAGCGGATGCGTGAATTTTCCGAACAGACGATTAACGACATACGTGACAATGCTTCTTATAAGTTACATTTTAATCGAACGGATGTACGAGGAAATATCAAGAAAATATTTGATAAGATAGATCCTAAGATAGCTCGGGCTAATCCATTGATTTTCCATTTCGCGCTTGATCCAAACAATCACAATCAAGCTGATAGAGCTAGACATATTAGAAACCCAAGGGTATATTTTATGGTGGGTAGAAATGGAATGATACAAATCCTATTCTTCGATCCATATCATGAGATAAATCCATAAGTTTTTGCAAATACCGAGAAAAACACTTTGTAAGGAAAGTTATATTGACAATCATAAATAGATTAGCCTTCGAGCATATATGACTCGATGGCTAATCCTTCTATTGTATATTCTTAAAACATTCATAAAAACACTGATGGAAAGAATTTCGTTGAACGGGGTGATGGTGTATCCTTTCACTTCGGAAGAACAACTGTTGACTTATGTGGACGAGCACAAGGGAATCCTCGTGGCTATCAATGCCGAGAAAATTCTGCATGCCACCTCGCAAACCAGAAGCATCATCAATCGCAACCTGGGGTATTGCGACGGTGCGGGGGCGATGATGGCTCTGAAGCAGAAGGGCATCAAGGATGCTTGCAAGATTCCTGGATGCGAACTTTGGCTCAAGATAGTAAGACGATTCTACAAGGAGAAAACATTTTACCTGGTAGGGGGAAAACAAGCTGTAATCGAGGAAACGGTAAGCAAACTGCAGAAGGAATATCCCGGCATCAAAATCGTAGGCTTTCGCAATGGATATCTAAAGGAAGAGAATGCGGAGGAATGCTTGATAGAAGATATTGCCGAAAAGAAGCCTGACGTGGTGTTTGTGGCCATGGGTTCTCCCAAGCAAGAACTGCTGATGGAACGTATCCAGCAAAAGCATCAAGCCATTTTCCAAGGATTGGGAGGCAGTTTCGACGTCTATACGGGACATGTGCAGAGAGCACCCAAATGGTGGGTGGAGCACAACTTGGAGTTCGCCTACCGGCTCATCAAGGAACCCAAGCGCATCAAGAGACAGATACATCTCGTGAAATATGCTTATTGGTTGATAACGAAAAAATTATAGAAATAAGATGAAGAAGAAAGTAATGCTTGTCTTCGGAACTCGACCTGAGGCGATTAAAATGTGCCCTCTGGTGAAGGAGTTTCAGAAGCACGATGATGTGTTTGATACCATCGTATGCGTGACGGGACAGCACCGAGAGATGCTGGACCAAGTGTTGGACATCTTTGAGGTGAAACCTGACTTCGACCTCAACATCATGAAGCAGGGACAAGACCTTTATGATGTGACGGCTAGGGTACTCACGGGCATGAGGGATGTCTTCAAGGTTTGCAAACCAGACGTGGTGCTGGTGCATGGTGATACTACGACATCCACAGCCGCAGCCTTGGCAGCCTTCTATCAGCAGATACCAGTGGGACACGTAGAGGCAGGGCTTCGCACCCACAACATCTACTCGCCGTGGCCTGAGGAGATGAACCGACAGATTACGGGACGCATCGCCACCTATAACTTCTCGCCAACGCCTCTCTCGGAGAGTAACTTGAAGGAGGAAAAGGCACAAGGTAGTATTTATGTAACTGGAAACACAGTGATTGATGCCTTGCACATGGTGGTGAGCAAGCTGAAGAACAATCCAGCTTTGGACAAGGAGCAGGAGAATGTATTGAAGAAGGCTGGCTATGATGTGAATAGATTGGTTGACGGACGAAAACTGGTGCTTATCACTGGTCATCGCCGTGAGAACTTCGGCGAGGGTTTCATCCACATGGTGACCGCCATCAAAGACTTGAAAAACAAATATCAGAATGTAGATTTCGTTTATCCTATGCACTTGAATCCGAACGTAAGAAAACCTATCCATGAGGTCTTTGGCGAGGATTTGAGTAATCTGGGCAATATGTTTTTTATCGAACCTCTGCAATACTTGGAGTTCGTGTATCTGATGGAGAAGGCTACCATGGTGCTCACAGACTCGGGCGGCATTCAGGAGGAAGCTCCAGGATTGGGCAAGCCTGTACTCGTGATGCGAGACACCACCGAGCGACCTGAGGCTCTAGCCAGTGGAACCGTGCATCTAGTGGGCACAGACTATCAGAAGATTATGGATGAGGTAAGCACTTTGCTGGATGATGAGGCGGCTTACGAAAAAATGTCGAAAGCTGTGAACCCATACGGTGATGGCAAGGCGTGTGAGAGAATCGTGAAAATTCTCTCAGAATAAAATGAATATTCTGACAACAACAATAAATGATTAAGCTATATGATTAATGTAATTGGATTGGGATACATCGGATTGCCTACGGCTCTGATGATGGCTTCCCATGGAGTAGAGGTGATTGGCACTGACTATAACAAGGAGTTGGTGGATACATTGAATGCAGGACATACTACCTTTAAGGAGGATGGGCTGGACAACCTTTTCCAGGATGCCCTGAAAGCTGGTATCAAGTTTACTACTGAGTACCAGAAGACGGATATGTATATCGTATCTGTGCCTACACCTTACGATAAGTTTTCTAAGAAAGTGGATGCCTGCTATGTGGTGGAAGCCATCAAGGATGTGATGAAGGTTTGTCCTAAGGGAGCTACGGTGGTGATAGAATCTACCGTTAGTCCGGGAACCATCGACAAGTACGTGCGCCCAGTGGTGGAGGATAATGGCTTTACCATCGGAGAGGACATCAACTTGGTTCATGCACCAGAGCGTATCATTCCGGGCAATATGGTATATGAGCTGTTGCATAACAATCGTACCATTGGCGCTGACTCTAAGGAGATAGGAGAGAAGGTGAAGCAATATTACAAGAGCTTCTGCCAGGGTGAAATTGTGGTGACGGACATCCGCTCGGCAGAGATGACCAAGGTAGTGGAGAATACCTTCCGTGCCGTGAACATTGCTTTCGCCAACGAGCTTTCACGCATCTGTCGTCACGACAATATGGATGTATATGAGATTATCAAGATATGCAATATGCACCCTCGTGTCAACATCCTGCAGCCAGGTCCAGGCGTAGGTGGTCACTGCATCTCTGTGGATCCTTGGTTCTTGGTGGGCGACTATCCTCAACTTGCCAAGGTTATCGATGAGTCGATGAAAACTAACGACTCGCAGCCAACCTTCGTGCTGAACCGCATCTACGAGATTATGAAGGAAAATGGCATCACCGACAATCGCCGAGTAGGTCTCTATGGTCTTACCTATAAAGAGAATGTGGATGATTTCCGTGAGTCGCCTACCTTGCAACTGTTGGAAGCACAGGAGCGCCACTTGGCAAGACCATTGAAGTGCTATGACCCATTCTTGGAGAACCATAAAATAGCCGAGAATCAATTTGACAATTTCGATGAATTCTTGAAAGATATTGATATGGTGGTCATCATGGTAAAGCATGACCATATCAAGCAGAACTGGGATAAGCTGAAAGGCAAGGTGATATTGGATTGCTTCAATATCTGTCCGCTGGAAGGTGTTTACCACATCTAATACGAATACCGCATATTCAATTTTTACTTAGATTTTTATTTAGCTATATATGCTAACGGTATATTATTATCTGTTGGCTGCATTTGTCGTGGCTGTACTTGTGGCTATGATGGTGCTGCCTCACATCCTCTTGATCTCTCACAAGAAGAAACTGTTCGACATGCCCGACAAGCGGAAGGTGCATCATGCGCCTATCCCTCGTCTGGGAGGACTGTCGTTCTTCCCCGTCATCCTTATCACGATGGGGGGCTTCTTGCTCGTCTATCATTTGATGGGGTACAGGAGCGACTCGATGCAAACGAATACGTCATACGAGTTTCTCGCCCTTGCCGTGGGCAGCATGATGCTGTTCTTGGTGGGCTTGGCTGACGATCTCATCGGCGTGGGCTATAAACAGAAGTTTGTGGTGCAGATCATGGCGGCTTCGCTGCTCGTGGCATCGGGGGTGTGGATCAAGTCG
>DBLF01000041.1:13051-13256 GCA_002297965.1 Candidatus Segatella papionis | reverse complement strand
CCAACCGTCTTGGTGCATCTGCCTTGATGCAGGGTTTGGCTGATGGTTACTTCGTATTGCCATACACCATCCAGAACTACTTGGCAGACCAGGCACTCTGGCCAAAGCTCTCTACCGATCTCCCAGAGTTCGCAGAGGCAGAGGCAGGTGTACAGAAGGAAATCGACCGCTTGATGGGCATCCAGGGCAAGCGCTCTGTAGATTC
>DBLF01000041.1:8184-12940 GCA_002297965.1 Candidatus Segatella papionis | reverse complement strand
AAGAAGGAAGGCTTGAACGTAGAGTTGGACAAGGCTATCCACTTGCGCGACTTCATCGTGATGGGCGAGTTGATCGCTTACGACGCATTGCACCGCAACGAGAGCTGTGGTGGTCACTTCCGCGAGGAGTACCAGACTCCAGAGGGTGAGGCAAAGCGTGACGATGAGAACTTCTTCTACGTAGGCTGCTGGGAGTACCAGGGTGACGACACCAAGGCACCAGAGCTTATCAAGGAGCCTCTTGAGTACGAGGCAATTAAGGTACAGACAAGAAATTACAAGAACTAAAAAGCGTACAAGAAAATGGCAAGAAATATAAGTTTCACAATTAAGTATTGGAAGCAGGACGGTCCTAACGCTCAGGGCCACTTCGATACACACGAGATGAAGAACATCCCTGACGATACCTCATTCCTCGAGATGCTCGACATCTTGAACGAGGAGCTCATCGAGGCTGGTCAGGAGCCTTTCGTCTTCGACCACGACTGCCGCGAGGGTATCTGCGGTATGTGCTCTCTCTACATCAATGGTACTCCACACGGTAAGACAGAGCGTGGTGCTACTACATGTCAGCTCTACATGCGTCGTTTCAACGATGGCGACGTTATCACCGTGGAGCCATGGCGTTCAGCTGGTTTCCCTATCATCAAGGACTGTATGGTTGACCGTTCAGCCTTCGATAAGATTATCCAGGCAGGTGGTTACACCAGCATCCGTACCGGTCAGGCTCAGGATGCCAACGCCATCTTGATTCCTAAGGAGAACGCAGACGAGGCTATGGACTGCGCTACATGTATCGGTTGCGGTGCTTGTGTTGCAGCATGTAAGAATGGTTCTGCCATGCTCTTCGTCAGCTCAAAGGTTAGCCAGTTGGCACTTCTCCCACAGGGTCGTGTAGAGGCTGCTAGCCGTGCTAAGAAGATGATTGCACGCATGGACGAGCTTGGTTTCGGTAACTGTACTAACACCCGCGCTTGCGAGGCAGTTTGTCCTAAGAACGAGACCATCGCTAACATCGCTCGCTTGAACCGTGAGTTCTTGAAGGCTAAGTTGGCTGACTAATCTCTGGTGAGATAATAGATGTTTTCTCCTTGCATCCATCTTTTGCTGGATGCAAGAGAATTCACTCAATAACCCTTCACCCTTCACCTTTTAGGTGTAAGTAATCGAGGGGTAGGTAGTTGGGTGGGTGAAGGGTTGCTTTTGACCCTTCACCCACCCTTCACCTTTTTAGGGAGGCTCTTCGTTCTTGGAGTTTTTCTAAGTTTTCAGGGTGTTTTTTTGAGCTTTTCAGAAATCTTCAGACTTTTCGGGTGAAGGGTTTCTTCCGTAGATAGGTTACATATTCTTACTGTATTTTCTTTTTGCTTTGGCTGGGGCAATATATTGCCTCGGTAAAGGCAATGTTTTGCCCCAGTGAGGCAAAAATTGGAATACGGCGATGCAGGGATTTGAATAAGGCGAAACAGGGATTTGAATAAGGCGAAACAGGGATTTGAATAAGGAGGAGTTGAGTTCTGAATGCGATGAGAGATAATTCCGGAAGCGATGTTGCTGAGTTTGGGGACACAGCTGCTTAAATCTACTTCACACTACACCAGAAGTACGATAAGTATCTGATATTCAGAATATAACAGAGGTGTAGTGTCATAGTGCACACTACACCCACACTACACCACACTACACCCGAATCATAAGGATTACCAGACAATTCATAGTTACAAAAAAAGAAAAAGATGTAGTGTGGTGTAGTGTGGGTGCAGTGTGCCGATGTACACTACACCTACCTAAATCACTGTGTATCAGCGGAAAATGCTCGCTCTGGTGTAGTGTGAAGTAGAAAACGAAAGCTGGTGCTTTCTGAACAATCGTATTGCTGTACGAAAAATAATCAGAGAAAAAGGAAAGGGTTAACAATAAAATCACTATCTTTGCAGCAAAAATGTGAGAAGAATGGATATACAGGCTACGGAATATAATGAAATATTGCAACAAGCTGTTGCAGTTATTGAAAATACACGCTCAACGATTGCCAAACAGGTAAATGGGAGTGTGACATCTGCTTATTGGCAGATAGGAAAACTGTTGCATGAATGTTATGTTGGGCATGATGCAAAAATGCTACAGAGCGTAGCAGTTTTGCCTTGGTCTCATAATTTATTATTGTTGAGTAAAGGCCTTGCCGATGATGCTGTAATTTAATAGATGACAATGATTAATCAAGCAACCTTAGACTTTATTCGCCAGCACCAGGACGATGACGTCAGAAAGCTGGCTTTTCTCGGGAGCAAGTATCCCGATGTAGATATGCCTTTCGCCCTCGACCAGATTCGTGGGCGGAAGATGGCTCGTGTCAAGTTGCCCCGTTGGGCGGAGATAGACGGCATCATCTATCCCCCTCATATTTCCATGGAGCAGTGCTCGTCGGAGCAGACGGCGCAGTATAAGGCGGAATTGGCGGCAAGATTGCTCGGTTTGGGAGTTTTGACTTCTGCAGATGCCGAAAAGAGCAAGGATGCCGATAATTCCAAAATTTGCGAATTTGCGGGCAAGAGGGCAGTCGCTTCCAAATTCGCCAGAAATGAAGACACTTCTGAAAAGCAACAGATATTAACAAATGCTGTAGATAATGTTAATGAAATAAAAGAAGAAACTTCTGAAGGGAGTTTTTCAGATGAAATAGAATTCGTAGATTTGACGGGAGGCTTCGGAGTCGATTTCTCCTACATCGCTGCTCGACTGGGTGTGAAGTCGATGTATGTGGAGCGACAGGCACATCTCTGCGAGACGGCGAAGGAGAACTTCGAGCGATTGGGTTTGAAGAATGCTATCGTGAAAAATGGAGATGGAGTGGAGGTTCTTCATACCATTACTAGTGACCAAACTTGGTCATTACTTAATACTAGCCATCGTCTTAGGTTAATCTTCATCGACCCAGCTCGCCGAGACGATGCAGGCAACAAGGTGGTGAGCCTACAGGATTGCACGCCCGATGTAACCCAGTTGCAGGACGAAATGCTGGCGAAAGCCGATTACGTCATCATCAAACTCTCTCCAATGCTCGACTGGCATCGAGCTGTAAGCGAATTAAGCCACGTCAGGGAGGTTCACATCGTATCCGTGAACAATGAGTGCAAGGAACTTCTTTTGGTGCTCTCAGCGATGAATCAAGACGAAAAAAAGCCATCTTTGAATGCCTCTTCATCAGATGTCCTTGCTTTGAATGTTCCTTCATTAAAAGTTTTTTGCGTCAACGACCATCAGCAAATGTCGTATGACGAATCCGATGATTCGCCTGTAAGCGTAGCCGATGCCGATTGTCATGACATGCATTATCTCTACGAACCGAACGCTTCTTTGATGAAGGCAGGTTGCTTCGGAATCATCTCTCAGCGATACGGTCTGCGCATGTTGGCGAAGAACAGCCACCTGTTCGTAAGCGCCAAAGATTCCGAGTCCGTCGATGATTTCCCAGGCAGAACTTTCCGCATCCTCGCCGTCTCTTCCTTTAACAAGAAGGAGCTGAAACGCCACTTGGCTGGCATTACGAAAGCCAATATCGCCACTCGCAACTTCCCCCTCTCCGTGGCAGAATTGCGCAAGCGTCTAAAGCTGAAGGATGGCGGTGACACCTATATATTCGCCACCACGCTGAGCGATGACAGCCACGTGCTGGTGATGACGAACAAACAAAACAAGAAGAATTGATATACAAGAAATAACAGAATCTATGGCAAAAAAGAAAAAAGGAAAAGGTGCGGGATTCGATAGTGGAAATCCCATGCTGGATGCACTAACGGAAATGCTGAGCGGCTTGTCGCCAGAACAGCAGATGCAGTTCATGGACAATCTCGATACATACATGCAGTCGGGCAAGAGCTTACAGGATATTTTGTTTTTTAAGGAATGTGGCATTAATCCAAATGCATCGAAGTCCAAGGCGGCTAAAGGAGGTAAGAGTGCTAAGGCGAAGTCTGCTCCAAAAGGCAAAAAGAAGTATGCCTTAACCATAGACGTGGCTCTGAAAGGTTCCCCTCGCAAGGTTTATCGTCAGTTGGTGGTTCCTTCCGATTTGACTTTGAATCGTTTGGGCGAGATTTTAGTCCTTGCCGTAGGATGGGATGGCTACCATCTCAATCAGTTTATTGATGGCAAGACTTACTATACTGAGCCAAATGATGATTGTTGGGGAGTAGATGGCGATAGAGATGCTTGCAAATATACGATAGGTAGTTTGCTTCGCAGGGTAAAGAGCAAGGTGAAGTGGGAGTACGACTTTGGCGACAGCTGGATTCATGAGATAACCCTAGTGGAGAAGCAAGCTGTGGATGTTGATGAAATTGTGAAGATAGAGCTGATAAAGGGCACAGGCGCCTGTCCGCCAGAGGATTGTGGTGGTGTAGGTGGCTATCGCCATCTGCTCAATGTACTCAAAGACCCAGATAACGAGGAGTACGAGGAAATGATCGGATGGTTAGGTGGAAACTTCGATCCCAAATCATTCAGCATCGCTGCTGCTCGGAAGAGAGTGGATGGGTATGTGAAGAGAATGAAGTAAGATAAAATAACTATTCCCTCTCATTTGCCATTTTTGTTAGCAAATGAGAGGGACTATTGCTTTTGATTAGCTTCCTTCTGACCTTGAAGTTTGCAGAGTAATACCCTTTTCGTATGGAAAGTACTAAAAGTAATAAATATCTTCCAAAATATTTGGCACTTATTAATATTTTTCTTACTTTTGCGGTATGGAAGAAGA
>DBLF01000041.1:3476-8099 GCA_002297965.1 Candidatus Segatella papionis | reverse complement strand
AGGATAAGTTTGATTATGGGCTACGGCTCATAAAGACCCAGTATGTGGTGAACAAAAAGTTCGTGAAGCATCTTGAAAATACAGACTTTTACGAACTTTGTATATCTATTAGTTCAGATGAATATAGGACTGTGTTGTTTGCCATCGATAATTCTAGCTTTGTTCAAAGTAAGCGAGTGATATTGCTGAATTCTTTCATGAAGAAAGGAACCAAACAATATAAAGCCGAGATTAAGTTGGCAGAAAAAATACTAAAGAAATATTTGGAGGATTAGGATTATGTTGAAATTTAATGAAGAAAAGTTAGCAAAGTTGCGAACATTTGATGATGTATTGCAGGAAAAATATGGCGAACCTGGCAGCGAGGCTCGCAAGGATTTTGATGCCAGGGCTAAGGCTTGGTATTATGCGGAATTGCTGAAGGACGAGCGAAAGAAGCAAAAGATGACCCAAAAGGACCTCGCGGAGAAAATAGGAAAGAAGAGGGAGTATGTTTCTTCTTTGGAGAAAGGACAGACAGATATGCAGCTCTCAACATTCCTGCGTATTGCAAATGCATTGGGTTTGCGTTTCTCCTTGGTAGTGGGATAAAGACACTCCAATTCTTTCCAATTTTATAAATGTTGGAAAGAATTGGAGTGTTTATATATTAAAAAAGTCAAACTACAATTAAAACAAACTATAATAAAACAAACAACAATGAACAGATTAAAAACTATCTATCTATCGCTCTTGCTCATCCTCTCGATAAGCATACTGAGCATTCAGAACATTAAAGCGGAGAACTATCCGTATCGCAGTGATTACCTTTGGCTTACCGTGCCAGACCACGCCGACTGGCTCTATCAGACAGGCGAGCAAGCCAAGGTGGAAGTGAGCTTCTACAAGTATGGCATCCCTCGTGACGGCGAGGTGAACTATGAGATAGGCAACGATATGTTGGCTGCCGACAAGAAGGGCACTTTCAAGCTAAAGAACGGCAGGGCCATCGTGAATATAGGAACTCGAAAGACACCGGGCTTCCGTGACCTCCGACTTTCCTGTAAACTCGATGGCAAAACCTATCAGCACCATGTGAAGGTGGGGTTCTCCGTGGATAAGATTCAGCCTTATACCCAGGAACCAAAGGATTTCGATAGCTTTTGGCAGAAAGCTAAGGATGAACTGAAGAATGTGCCGCTCAGCTACACCAAAGAACTCGCCAAGGAATATTGCACTGACAAGATAGACTGCTACCTCATCAAACTCCAGATCGATAAGATGGGACATGTGATGTATGGCTACCTCTTCTATCCGAAGAATGCCAAGCAGGGGAGCCATCCCGTGGTACTCACCCCTCCGGGAGCAGGCATCAAGACCATCAAGGAACCGCTGCGCAACAAGTATTATGCCGAGAATGGTTTTATCCGCTTCGAGATAGAGATTCACGGCTTAGATCCTCGTCTCTCCACCGAAACTTTCCAGGAGATAAGCAAAGGATTCAATGATGCCAACGGTGGCTATCTTGCCAATGGTTTGGAGGATAAGAACCGTTACTATATGAAGCACGTGTACCTGGGATTGGTGCGCTGCATCGACTTCCTGACTTCTCTGCCGGAATGGGATGGCAAGAATGTGGCGGTACAAGGTGGAAGCCAGGGCGGTGCCTTGGCGATTGTTGCAGCAGGTCTCGACAACCGAGTAACCCAGTGCGTAGCCAATCATCCTGCCCTCAGCGACATGGCGGGCTACATCGAGAAAGGAAGAACGGGCGGCTATCCTCACTTCAACAAATACCACGAGATATTGCAGAACAAAGAATGTATCAATACCTTGGCTTACTACGACGTCGTAAATTTTGCCCACAAGGTGAAAGCCCCTACTTATCTTACCTGGGGGTACAATGACAACACCTGTCCTCCAACCACCAGTTATGCAGTGTGGAACACGCTGAAGTGCGAGAAGGAATCGCTCTTGACTCCAATCAACGAGCATTGGACATCGACCGATACTAATCGCAAGCAGATGGAGTGGATTAAGGCGCATCTTGTGAAATAGTATAGTATAAGTTTCCAATTCTTTCCAATTTTACAAACACTGGAAAGAATTGGAATGTTTTTTATTCAAGTTTCCGAGACTAGAATTATGAATAGCAAAAAGAAATAAGGAGAGGAATCATTGAAACGTGCCATGTCTCTTTGATATTTAAAGAATATGCTGTTTGACAGATTCTATTAATGCTTCAGAATTATCACAACTAGCAACATAGCATTTTCCATCTTTTGTTTTAACATAGAAGGCATTTGCGCTATTATTGACATATGCTTTGTATTTGCCACAATCATTTCCTCTGAATATTCCAATATATCCAAATAGTCCCCCTATGGCAAACAATCTAATATCTTTTGCAATAGGTGTCTTGCGGTTGATTTCTGTAATATGATTTATGGAAATATTCTTTGAGCCACATACCATATGAAAAATAAGTATTTTGTCTTTGAATTCGACGTAGCGAATTTGGTGACAGAAACTATGGATGATAGTTGAACAAACAATCACGAATGCACAACAAATGATGTAAAATGCACCCGATAACTTTGGAGTGTATGATAATTGGTATATCATATACATTAATGCTGCTACAAGGATGACCAGAAATGAAATGGTCGAGAATAACAGCAGCTTTGAATATGAGGATGGATAAATCATAATATTGAAAAATTAAACCAACATATTTTCTTTTAAGAACTCAGAGATTTGTTTCTCTGAATATTTTGCTAATACTGGTGAGTTTGTCTCTTTAAGGTGGGCAATGACTTGCTTTGTTATAAAACGCTTGTAGCCAGAAATAACTTGGTAACTGTCAATGTCATGGTTTAATGCCCACATATTTATAATCATATGCTCAGGATTATTAATTTTTAGCATATTTGTGGTATTATTACACACAGAGTCTTTTGCTTCATTAGAAAGAGTCGAAGCGTCATCTCTATTAGCAAAACCAACTGTTATTGTAACAACAATTGCAATTACTATAAGCACAGTAACAACACCATAAATAGCTACGCTTCTTGTGCTTAGACTCTCGCCGTTAATCTCTAGAGCGATGGCTTCGAATATTTTTTGCTCTTCCTCGCTTTTTACGAGCGAGTTTAGTTGAATAGCTTGTGCTTCGTTGAAGAAATTTAGCTTTCTGCAAAGATGGAAATACTCTTCGAAATTGCCAGTCTCTAATGCCTTTCGTATATCTTGGTTTCCTAGTGCAACCAAAACGTTTAAAATCGGGTCGCCTTCTTCTAGAGGCAAAGAATATCCATGTTGTCTGCAATACATGTTTGGATTTGCAGCAAAATCCTTTGCTGCAATAGAATCTTTCAAGATTTCTGTTACTAGAGGTTCAAGGCTTTTAAGATCCTCACGCATTTTGTCATTCATGTTTAAGGATATTGAAACACCTTTAGCATTGTTAAACTCTTGGTTAGGTGAATTGTCAAGCTCGCTCAATGGTTGTAAGAAACCAGCATCAGGAGAGCATGAAGAAACTAATACTGTTGAAGCCAATGCTTTTGCAATGGTAGAATCAAATTTAGTTCTCATAATCGTAATACTTTAAGTTAGACATTTATATTTTAATAAAACACTCGGCAAAATACTATTTATATTGTTCTTTATTATTTCCATATTTTGAGGATTGTTTGATATGTGTAGGCACATAGAGCACATATGAGGGTATTGCTCGTGTCTAGTGTTGCATCCGATTTTTTTGCATAAATAATTGTGGATTTCATGTGGACCATCAGTAAACAACCATAATTTTACCAAATCATCGAATTGTTCATTCCAAAGGACTTTTATTGGATATTTATTTAGATTTCCTAAGTCGAGAATTTTATTCTCTTGACAAGTTAGTCCACAACAAGCTAATAAATGCATGTCTGGGGATACGGAAATGGTATTGAACTAGTACGAACATCCCTTTTTGTCTGGTATGTAAGCCTGTTCCATCGAATTTGTTTTGTCGAATTCTATCCAAAAACTATCTTTTAATATTATTTTGTTTTTGTAAATAGCGTCTTTAATTTCGGAATCTTCTAATAGGTTATGGGATGTGAAATGACTATTGCTTGTTGATTCCACATTTATAGCTACTAAAATATCCTCTTTTAGAGCAGCTTTGCATGCATTTATGATGTTTTTATAAGGAATCCATTTTTGATGTTCGTCTCCAGTACTTAAATTGAGTTCAGATAATCCTTTTTTATGCAATTTAGCTAGAAACGAATGAGCAAATTTTTCATTTATAGCCCAAGAGCCATTACTTACAATTCTGCATGATAACTTTTTCTTACTAGCATGTTCAATAGCTATAGTTAAGTCTTCTTTTAGTAATGTACATTCACCACCAGTGAAAATACATGATTCAACGGATGGAAAATCTTCTACGACTTGATCTATTATAGATAACATTTCTTCTAGTTTAAGTCGTTTGTTGTTTTTAGGATTGCATTTAAAGCAACAATTATGGCAAGTTGCATTACATTTATCTGTTGTGACAAATGCTAAGGATTTCGGATTTATATTTATTTTAGATAATTTCATACGTTGATTTTTTTGAACTGTTGCTAAGTAATGTTTAAAAAATAA
>DBLF01000041.1:2328-3366 GCA_002297965.1 Candidatus Segatella papionis | reverse complement strand
AACTTATTGATTATTAACTATTTATATTCTTTAATCTGCTAGAAAATTTGTATCTTTACAACTGATTTCCAGGCAGTTATAATGAATACAAAAATTCTAGCAGAAGTCTTTTCTAAAGACGATTTGACATACATCCAACAATTAGACGAACGTCAGCGTCGGCTATATTGTGCTACAAGAGCTATCAACATTGGCAAACATGGTGTTGCAGCCGTGTGTGCTTCTATACGTATATCTAGAAATACCACCTATAGAGGTATTCATGAACTCAAAAGCAAAGCAACTCTACCCAAGAAAACTGTCCGTGCTTCTGGAAGCGATCGCAAATCCATCTTGGAGAAACATCCTGAATACTTGTCTTTGTTTGACGAGATTGTTCAAAACCACATGGCTGGTCTTCCACAGGATGATTCTGTAAGATGGCTAGACATTTCCATAGCTCAAATCATACAATTATTCAAAGAACATGCTATCGTTATCTCCGAGCATATTGTCCGTAAGATGATAAAGCTCAGAGGTTTCAAGAAACGCTCTTTCCACAAAACCAAAACCTTGAAAGAGGTTGAGAATAGAGACGCTCAATTCAAACTTGTGGAATCCACTTGGACATCTTGTGTGCATCAGGGAATACCTGATCTCAGTATCGACACTAAGAAGAAGGAAATGCTGGGCAACTTCAAACGTGCAGGTAAGACCTTCTCGCAGCACGAACTAGCTGCACTTGGCCATGACTTTGCTTCTTTTTCTAAAGGAACCATCGTTCCGCACAGCATCTATGATGTGGAAAGGAACGTAGGGTATCTTACCATAGGGAATAGCCATGACACTGCAGAGTTCGTATGTGACAACATCGCACGCCTTTGGAAAGGACTACCTGCAATGGGAATATCCGAAATACCGCTATCTGCATTTTATGTGATGGAGGAGGATCCAACTCTGCCTCGCATCATATTTTCAAGCAGGAACTTATGAAGTTGGCTACCTCTCTCGGATTAGACATCATCATGGTACATGATCCTCCATATTGCTCAAAGTACA
>DBLF01000041.1:0-2097 GCA_002297965.1 Candidatus Segatella papionis | reverse complement strand
AAATCTGCTTAGCATTTTTGTATCAAGTTATTGTTTTACCATTACTAAATAGAAGTGTTTTATAATTATTTGTTGCAAATATAGCGAAAATACAAATAGAAAACAAATATTTCTTTCTTTTTTTATTTTTCTTTAACTAAAAAGATGGTTTGTAGAAATGTTTTATGGCGATTCTTCCTTGTTTTATGATGTTACTAATGTGAATTTTAATGGGGCAAAGTTTTGAATCCCTAAAAAACTGCAAAAAAGATAGCAATATTTGGTCGTTTGACGAAATATTGCTATTTTTGCATACTTAATATTGCAAACTAGTTTGAAATCATGTCATTAATAGAAATTAAAAGGGTCGAGACAGAGAAGGACTTGAAGACGTTCATCGACTTCCATTACGACCTCTACAAGGGCAACGAATATGATGTGCCTAATCTTTTCAGTGATGAAAAGAACACACTCTCCAAGACTCAGAATGCGGCTTTCGAATTCTGTGAGGCTGAGTATTATCTTGCCTACAAGGAAGGAAAATTGGCTGGTCGTGTGGCTGCCATCATCAATCACAAGGCTAACAAGAAGTGGAACAAGAAGTCTGTACGCTTCGGATGGATTGACTTCATCGACGACCGTGAGGTTTCTAAGGCACTCTTGAATGCCGTAGAGAACTTCGGGCGTGAGAAAGGCATGGAGGATGTGGTAGGTCCGCTTGGATTTACCGACATGGACCCAGAGGGTATGCTTACCTGGGGGTTCGACCAGCTCGGCACCATGCCAACCATCTATAACTATCCTTACTACCCAGAGCACATGGAGGCATTGGAGGGCTATAAGGAAGACAACACTTACGTGGAGTTCAAGATGATGGTGCCTGATACCGTGCCAGAGAAGTACACCAAGATTGCGGCGATGATAGAGAAGCGATACAATCTGCATGTGCGCAAGATTCAGTCTAAGAAAGAAGTCTTCGAGGGTGGATTGGGACAGCAAATCTTCGACCTCATCAATGATACCTACAAGGATCTCTATGGTTACTCCGAGCTTTCGCAGAAGCAGATAGACCAGCTCATCAAGTCATACTTGGGCTTCCTTGACTTCAACCTGATTACGCTGATCGAGGATTGGACCGATGGCGAGCATAAGTTGGTGGGCGTGGGCATCACCATGCCTTCATTGGCTCATGCCTTACAGAAGTGCCGCCGTGGCCGCTTGTTGCCATTCGGCTGGTTCCACGTGTTGAGAGCCATCAAGCAGCACAAGACCAACATCGTGGACCTCTTGCTCATCGGTATTCTGCCAGAGTATCGTGCCAAGGGAGCCAATGCGCTGCTCTTCGCTGACTTGATTCCTTGGTACCAGAAGTACGGCTTCGAGTGGGGAGAGACCCAGGTGGAGCTGGAGAGCAATGCGGGTGTGCAGGGACAGTGGGGAGCCTTGAACCCTGTGATGCACAAGCGTCGCAAGTGCTATAAGAAGATTATTCAGTAGATCTATCTTCGATAGTTCTATCTGTAAAGATAAAATAATGCCGAATGATTTTTCGGTTCATCTATAATAAGTCCATAAGGAGGAACTTATGTCTGAAGAAATTAACAGTAACGATTTGAATGCTGCCGATGAGCTTTCCAATGCCCCTCAGCAGCAGCCGGTGGAATACACCGACGATAACATTCGCCACTTGAGCGATATGGAGCATGTGCGTACTCGTCCGGGTATGTACATCGGTCGTTTGGGCGATGGAAATCTGCCGGAGGATGGTATCTACGTGCTCTTGAAGGAGGTGGTGGATAACTCCATCGACGAGTTCAAAATGGGCGCTGGCTCTCGTCTTGAAATCGACATCGAGGACCATCTGCGAGTGAGCGTTCGCGACTATGGCCGTGGTATTCCGCAGGGTAAGCTCGTCGAGGCAGTGAGCGTATTGAATACCGGTGGTAAGTACGACAGCAAGGCGTTCAAGAAGAGCGTCGGACTGAACGGTGTGGGTGTGAAGGCGGTGAATGCTCTCAGCTCTCACTTCGAGGTGAAGTCGTATCGTGACGGCAAGGTGCGCCACTTGATGTTTGAGAAAGGTATCTTAAAGAGCGATAAGACGGAGGATACGGAGGA
>DBLF01000113.1:1646-19341 GCA_002297965.1 Candidatus Segatella papionis | reverse complement strand
CCGCCAGCCACGCCCGAAGAGATGACGAGGTCGGGATGATAATTGTCGATCATCTCCACGGCACCGATGGCACTGTTCACCTTGCCGATGCCGCACTGCTGCATCACCACCTCGTTGTCGCCAATCTTGCCGATGACGAAGTCCTTGTGGTTCTTGCGCTCGGTCTGCGATTCTGTCAATAACGTTTTGAGTTGCGTGAATTCCTTGTCCATCGCAACGATAATTCCTATTTTCATATCAATTTCTAGTATTTTGATTGCAAAAGTACAAAAAATATTGCAGATAGGTGCATGATTTCTGCCGTTTTTTTCGTATCTTTGCATTCGTTTTATATTAATTCAAAGTTTGCAGGATGTTGAAGTCGTTCATATTTAAGAGAAGGTTTGAGAAGATATACACCGAGACCTATACTCGGCTGTATTACTATGCCTTGCACATTGTGAACGAGGACGAGGCTGCCAAGGACATCCTGAACGATGTGTTCGCTGCCTTATGGAACAACATCGAGACCATCGACCTTTCCAAGATTAATGCCTATCTGATGACCTCCGTGCGCAATCGCTCGGTAGATCATCTGCGTCATCTGGTGCTCGAAAACCAATATACCGACGAGTATCTTCATACTGCCGAGATGTTCTACGACGACTATTCCGACGAAAAGGACAAGCTGGTGGAGGAGATGTTCTCGCACCTATCGCCGCCCACCGATGAGATACTGCGGATGTGTTACCTCAAGCGGATGAAATATGCAGAGGTGGCGGAACAGCTCGGCATCAGTCCCAGCACGGTGAAGAAGCACATCATGAAGGCTTTGAGGATATTAAGGGAACTATATAAAGATAAAAGGGAATACCCGATTTAACCGTTTGTCCGTATCTAAAGATGAAGACTACAATATCTAAAGATGCAGAATCTAAAGATGCAGACAACAATAAAGGAATAATGATGAACGAAGATTACGACATAAAAGACTTTTCGCAGGAGGAAGTATCCCTGAGAGACTACCTGCTCCGCAAGGCTCATCCAGCACCCGATGTGCAGGCTGAGCTGGATGACTTCATGTACCGACAGGGCATGGGGAAGAGCCATCGTGCCCTCAAGATAAGCCTGGGGGTGGTGGCTGCCGTGGCAGCGTCGCTCTTGCTCCTATTCGTTCTCAATACGGGCAAACGTGGATTGAGTGTTCCCGATGGAGCGGTCGTCGCTTACGAGGCGGCCACTGAAGACGTCCAGCAGGGTGTAACGCTGCAAAAGGGCGACGAGGAACCTGTGACCGTGAATGGTAATCGCGTCTATACCACTCCTTCGGATGCTTCGATGGATATGGTGATGCGCAATGTGCTCTCCACGCCTCAGAATGCTACCGCCGAGGTGACGCTTGCCGATGGCACGGAGGTGATGCTCAATGCTGGCAGTCGCCTGACTTATCCACAGGTGTTCAAGGGCAAAACTAGAGAGGTGCAGTTGCAGGGCGAGGCTTATTTCAAGGTGCATCATGACGCCCAGCACCCTTTCATCGTTCATGCTGGCAATCTCAGCACCAAGGTGCTTGGCACCGAGTTCAATGTTCGTGCCTATGCTGCCAACGACACCCATGTCACCTTGTTGCGGGGTAGCGTGTTGGTAAGTTCCGCTATGGTTTCCAAGCGCATCAAGCCTGGGGAGGATGCAGCTTTCAATGGTTCTGCGCTCCATGTTCGTGGGGTTGAGACAGATGATTTCACCGCTTGGAAACAAGGAGATTTTTATTTCGACAACGAGCCTTTGCTGGATATTGCCAAGGAGATAGGCAAGTGGTACAATGTGAGCGTCGTCTTCCAGAGTCCGGAGAAAATGCATATTCGCCTCTTCTTCGCCGCGCCAAAGGATGCCAGCATTCAAGAACTGGTAGAGGTGCTGAATAGCATGAACAAAGCCAAGTTTGTATATCACAACGACCAGTTGGTCATCGAATAGTCTTGGTGCGCTATGAGTCGTAGAAAGCTAGCTTGCGAAATATACTTTACACTATTCTGAAATATTGTAAGACGCTGATAAATATTTAGTTACGCAGTTGCTGCGTGAAGTGGAAAAGACAGATTTTCTTTCAAAGCGTACCCGAATCTCTTCCTTGTTCGTATCTTTAGGCAAACATATCAATCAAAAGCATAAAATATATTAATTCGTGCGTATGAAAAAGAGAGAAAAGAAGAGAGAATGGATGACACTCTTGTTGCTCCTGTTCTTTGCCGTGACTATCTCGGCACAGGGGCTGAACAAGAAGATTGATGTCGATTTCAAGAACACGCCTCTGTCTGCCGCCCTCAAGACGATAGGCAAGCAGAGCGGTGTGCGTGTGGAATTTGCCTACGAAGACGTGAAGGCTTACAAGGTGAGCGCCAGCTTGAGGCAGGTGAACGCCGAAAATGCCGTGAAGGCGGTTCTAGGCAATCGCCCGCTGACCTACAAGGTTGTGGGGGGCAAGTTTATCATCGTTTCTAAGAGTATGGGCAAAAATCATCTTTCTATGAGTGGTGATATTTCAATGCAGCCGGAAAAATCAGATAACACAGCTGTTGCTCAGTCGGCAACAACCGTGAAGGGAACGGTAATAGACGAGACTAATGCTCCGTTGCCTGGTGTAAGTGTGTCGTGTGGCTCTAGCCGTACGGTAACTGACGCTAATGGAAATTTTATGTTGTCTCTTTCTGGTAATCATGGTGCGTATCTCTTGTTCTCATACATAGGTATGCAGCAACAGAAAGTGAAATTCTCTTCTAGAAACAATCATCATATGCAGATTGTGATGCATGATGATGCCAGTAGCCTGGATGAGGTTGTCGTAACAGGTTACCAAGTGCTTGACAAGCGCAGCTTGACATCTGCCGTGACATCTGTAAAGGCAGAAGATGTGTTGCGCTCAGATGTGAGCAGCATCGACCAAATGCTCGAAGGCAAAATCCCAGACATGATGGTTGATAACAATTCTGGTGAGATAGGTGTAGCTCCAAAGATTCGTATTCGTGGTACCAGTACACTGGTGGGTAATCGTGAGCCTTTGTGGGTTGTCGATGGTGTAGTAGTAAAAGACCCAGTGGATATTTCTCCTGATGAACTTAACGATCCTGATTATGTCAATCGTATAGGTAATGCTATTTCGGGCATCAATCCTCAGGATATAGACCGTATTGATGTGTTGAAAGATGCTGCCGCCACAGCCATCTATGGAACCAAGGCAGCCAATGGTGTGATTGTCATCACCACCAAGCGAGGATTCGAGGGCAAACCTCGTATCTCTTATAATGCAACGGTCAATTACAAGCGTCGCCCTCGCTACACGGATCATTCCGTGGATGTGATGAACTCCAAGGAGCGTGTTCAGTTTACACGCGAACTTTTGGACGATCATTATTTGTTTGGTAGCGATAATAATATGGTGGGCTATCTGGGCTTGGTCAACAAACTTTATAATCATGAAATCGATTATGACGAGTTTGAGTCGCAGGTCGGATATATTGAAGGACTCAATACCGATTGGTTTGATTTGCTATGCAGGGATAGTTGGTCAAGTCAACATACCGCAAGTGTTAGTGGTGGATCGAGTAAGACACGCTACTACGTATCAGTTGGATTCAATGGAGAAAATGATGTCATCAAGGTCAACCATAATAAGCGCTATACTGCTTCTATGAACTTGGACAATACATTCAGTAAGTTTTTCAAGGCATCTTTTAATTTCAATGCGTATAATTACGATCGTGACACCTATCAGTCGAGTATATCGCCGATGAACTATGCCTATGAAACTTCTCGTGCCATACCTGCCTTTGAAGAGAATGGTGATTATTATTACTATGACAAAAAGGTAAATTCTACTACGGCTTATAAATACAACATATTGAATGAACTTTCTAATAGTTCTTTTATGCAGAACACAAGTTCGTTCACGGTGGGTGCCAATTTGCAGTTTCTCTTCAATGATTGGTTGAATGCTCAGTTGGTTCTTTCACATACCAATCAGCACACCAACCAGGAGAGCTATTGGGGTGAGAAGACGTTCTATGCGGCAAAACTTCGTGGCTCCAATTATGGAGAGACAATCTCGAAGCCAGAAAGCTCAACTTTGCCCCAAGGAGGTGAACTGTCTAAGAATATGGTGACGGATCGCAGTTATACAGCTCGTTTGCAATTCAACCTCAACAAGCTTTTTGGAAACGAGGAGCAACACAATTTTTACGCTACGGTGGGATTTGAGGTATATCACGATACCTATAAGACATATTCTTATACGGCGCGTGGTTATTATCCTGACCGTGGACTTAGCTTCGTGACAGATATCGACCCTACCAAATATACGGCTTACGCTGCTTGGATGACCAGCAATGTTCCGAGTATTACTGATAATTTGACGAATACGGCTTCTGTGTATTCATCTTTTACGTATGCCTATAAGAGCATGGCGCGTATCAACCTCAACGGACGTGTGGATGGTTCCAATAAGTTTGGCGATCGCAGCAACGATAAGTTCCTGCCAATTTGGTCATTATCTGGCTCGCTTGACTTGAAGCGTCTGGGGCTTTTGGATTTCAAGTGGATAGACTATATGAACTTCAAGGCATCATACGGATTCCAGGGCAATATGTTGACAAGCGAGTTCCCTACCATGACCATTCGTAAAGGTACGCTGAATACTTACTATGGTTCATTTGCTTCCTACATCAACAAATATCCAAATCCAAATTTGAAGTGGGAGACAACCCGGTCTTATAATTTAGGATTGGATTACTCTTTGTTCAACAATCGCTTGCACATGGAGCTTTCTTTCTATTATAAAAAGACAAAAAATGCTTTTATGTCAAAGAAAATATCTTCTGTGAACGGAATAGAGTCATACGTAATCAATGGCGGTGACATAACCAACAAGGGATATAGTTTGGACGTTACTTACATCCCTATTCGAAATAAGAACTTTCGTTGGACTGTCACTACTTCCATATCGAAAGTGTTCAATACGTTGGATTCACGTCCGGATGCGCAGACTTACGATTTGAGTGATTTCTTGACGGGTAATGCGTTGGTGAAAGGGAAACCAGTGAGCACATTCTACAGCTATAAATTCTTGGGATTGAGCTCAGTGGATGGTGGCCCGATTTTTGACGATTACCAAGATAACAAGACTGAACTATATGGCTTGAGTAAATATGACACTTATACCAAGGTATTGACAGCGACTGGCAAGCGCGACCCAGATGTGCAAGGAAGCCTTTACAATACCTTCAAATACAAGAATTGGCGTGCAAGTTTGGGACTGTCTTATAGCTTGGGAGCCAAGACACGTCTATTTGCCATGTATGGAAGTGCGGCTTCTGGTGGCGTTTATTCTGCCGACATACGTGCAGATCATAACTACAGTCGTGATTATATCAATCGGTGGAAGAAGCCTGGAGATGAGTTGCATACCAATATCCCTGCCATCATATCGAGCAACAGTAGCTCCTACTATAAGTATTCAGTACACTATTCTTCCTTGGGAGTGTATCAAGGTGAACTGATAGCCAAGAGTGCTTGGGACATGTATGACTATTCAGATATTCGTGCTGTGAGTGCAGACTATCTGAAGCTGCAGAGTGCGAGCATTACTTATGAATTTGATCAGAAGATGCTTAGCCATATTGGCATGCAGCGTATAGCGTTGACTCTTTCGGGCTATAATCTTTTTACCATTTGTGATAGTAAACTGAAGGGACAGACCCCAGAACAAGGTGGATTTACCACGATTCAGTTGAGTTATCGTCCTACTTTCACATTTGGTGTCAATCTAACATTCTAATAAGTATTAGGTTATGAGAAAATATATTTGTGCAATTTTAATGGCTGTCGTTTGCTCTTCTTGTAGTGATTTCTTGAAAGAGTATTCGCAAGACTTGACTCGGGTAAAGACATTTTCAGACTTGGACGAGTTGGTCGTAGGTGAGGCTTTCCTTCCTGTGGGATATGTCGAGAACTCAACTTATTCATTGATTGTTTATAACTTGAACTATTTGCCATTACATTTCATGTCTGACGAGTTGGAGGAAAATTTGGCATTAAGTTATGATCCAGAGCCGAGTGTGGTTCGCTGTCGCAAACCAATGTTTCCGTTTTTTACTTGGCAGCAGGATACCAACTTGGACTTTGAAGGGAAAAATACGTTGGAGAGTCAGGAAAACGGATATTGGGCGATGGCCTATAAGCGCATAGCTTCTTGTAATATGATATTAGCCGAAGCAAAAAAAATGACTGCCGTATCTGATGATGATAAAGCACTTTCCAATAAGGTGCAAGGGGAGACCTATTTCTTGCGTGCGCTTTATTACTATACGTTGGTCAATCTATATGCCAATCCTTATGCTCCAAGTACGGCTGCTCAGACACCAGGAGTTCCTCTTAAAACAACGGAGTATATAGAGGACAAGGAGTTCAAAAGGAACACTGTTCAGCAAGTGTACGACCAGATTGTAAGTGATTTGACATCTGCGGAAGCATGTCTCAAAGACATTCCTCAGCCCACCTCTATTAATCGTGTGGGTATTAATGCCGTATATGTTTTCCGTAGTCGCATTGCTCTCTATATGCAAGATTGGGATACGGCAAAGAAGTATGCAGAACTATCTTTGGAGAAAAATTCAAAGTTGCGTTCCGTTATAGATTTGAATGCAGGTGAAGCGCCTTTGAGTGATGATAGTCCGGAAAATATCTTTGCCATGGGTGGCGTTTCATTAGGCTATGAGATTTTTGTCCATCCTGGTGGAACAAATGATTATGGTCAGCCAAATTCACCAGTGTTTAAGGTTTCTGACCATTTATATGGGCTATTTAGCGATGATGACGCTCGTAAGGATATGTATGTATCTAATGTGTATGGAGAAGGTAATATGCCTTATGTTACAAAGATAGATTATACGGACAAGAGCTTTAATAATAAAAGCCACATTTCTGATCAGTTCTTGTTGCGTTCTGCGGAAGCTTACTTGAATGCTGCGGAGGCTTGTGCGCAATTGGGGGAAACACAGAATGCGATAAAGTATTTGGACGCTCTTCGTGCAACCCGAATGTACAAGGGAGCGAATGTTGCTGATTTAAGTGGTAAAGAACTGATAAAGTTTGTGCGCCAAGAACGCGAGCGTGAGTTGTGCTTTGAAGGTCAACGCTTTTATGACATGCGTCGATATGCTGTTGATGTGAATTGTCCGGAAGTGGAAACCGTTAAACATTCTTTTACAACTTATACTTATAAAAAAGACAATTATTATCCAACTTCTACGGATGTGTATGAAATGAAAACAAACGATGGCGCTTTGACGCTCAATATACCAAAGTCTGTACGCGATTTTCAGAAGAGCATTGGCTCCAATGAACGTCCAGTGCGTACTCCTGTAAATACTATTGTTTATAATTAATTGACAAAAATGAAGATTATGAAATATTCAATATTATACTTGCTGCTTTTGGCATTCACATTTGCTTCTTGCGCAAGTGAAGATGAAGACTTGACGCCAAGTCATGCCGACCGAAATCTCTTTGCTCCAAGTGATGATGACCAAAGCGAAACGGCTGAGATACAACGTGAGTTTTATAAGAAAAACGGATGCTATATCTTGTTTAATGATACTTTGAGCAATGAACCTAATGGACAGGATGCCAATGGAAATCCTTTATGGAAGACACAGTTGGTAGATGTAAATTATCCTGTTATAGGAAGTGTTAGCTCTTCTTATGAATATACTTACAAGTATGTCAAGGACGCTACCATCCAGCGCAAGGCTGCTGAATATATTGGTGAGCAACTGGCTGATAAGTTGGGAAAGAATTGCCCATATTCGTTCTTGGTGGTTGATAGCGTCTATGCGTGGACTTATTCTAATGGAGTTCGAACGTTGGTAACACCTAATTCTTGGACAGGGGCAACTCCTTATCCGACAAATGTGCAAGGCAATCGATGCATTGTCGTGTCAATCCATGACAAGGAGATGTTCGAAAATCCTAATTATCTACTTGGAATTATTCAGGGGATGGCTTACAAGAAGATCCAGAACATGAATCAGAGTTTGCTGGATGAGTTTTATAGTTATAGCAAGAACTATTATAGCGTGCGTAAGAGTGACTTAGGATACCCCATGGGTACTGGGCAAGATGATGCCGCACGTAATTTCGGTTTTTGGAAAGACCATAATTATTTCTATTTTGGCGTTACCTATTTTGATGTGAAGAACTTCTCAAATGCTGCTTGCGAATACTCCTTGGCAGAAGTTGAGGAAATGATGAAAGATTATCCATTGGTGATAGCCAAATTTAAGGTAATGAGAGACTTGTTGATTGGTATGGGATTTGATTTAAAGTAGAGGGTAATATGAAAAATAAAATATTATTTTTTGTGGCATTGGTCTGCGTGACTTTTGTTTTTCAAGCTTGTCATGATGATGAATCTGAGCCTGTGGTCGTTCCCTCACAGACTGGTACAATGACAGACAAGGATGGAAACAGCTATCATTGGGTTAGATTGGGTGATTTAGACTGGATGGCTGAAAATCTGAGAGCAGGAACTCCTTTCTATGAGCAGATGACTGCTGACTCCAGTGGATATCTTGTGCAATATGGAACGTTGGAGGAGGCTGCAAATATGTTGAACTCTTATGGCAACTATTATACGTATGCTCAGGCTTTGGAAAATTGTCCTGATGGTTGGAGGTTGCCAACCGACGATGATTGGAAAACATTGGAGCGTACATTGGGCATGAAGCATGTAGATGACGAGGGATGGCGTGATGGTGTTGCCGATCTTCTCGTGCAGACTGCGGAAGGTGGTACAGGATTGGGACTCAAGTATGGTGGTGAACTCTGCAAGTGGGGATATGGTAGCCAGACGGATTCCATAGTCAAGCCTTATCGTCAGGAAGAGTTTGGGCTCTATTGGACGGCTACTAAGGATACGACCCAAGAGGAAAGGGTGTGGTATCGTAGAATCATGAACGGTCTCAATAAGGTGGAGCGACGCAAAATGGCAACATTTGCGCATTATTTATCTGTAAGATATGTACGTGATGCTAAATAATGTGTCTATAAAATGAATGGTGAGAGTGAAGACAATAATATTTTTAATTGTGTATTGCTTTTCTTTTCAGTTTTCCTTTGCGGGAAATCAAGGAAAAGGATTGATGTTCAGGATTTCCGGAAATGATTTGAAGACTCCCTCTTTTTTCTTGGGGAGTTTTCATTTCATGGATGGAAAAAGTATTCATCAATTGACATCATATGATTCTGTGTTTGCAAGAGTTTCGCAGGTCTGTTTTGAGACAGATATGAATGTAACACCGAAGACTATAGGTAGCACACAGAGAAATGGCGATAGAGCATCTCTTTCTAAATTACCTGTAGAGAACAATTCTTTAGGTCGTTTCTTGCCAAAAGACAGTACGTATATAATCATGTTAGGTGTAAAAAAAGAACATGACATGGATTCTGTATTCATGAGTTTAGGTTTGCCAAAAGCTGTTCTTGGTTTACGTCCCTCGTATTTACGTATGGTATTGGATATTGTATATAATTATAAGGTGTTCTCTTCTACTAATTTTGCGGATACTGTTGTGCGACGCTTTGTTCCTATGGATTATTCTATCTATCATGAGGCAGTGAGGAGCAATAAGACTATCTTGAAGCTTGAACCTATAGCTGTTCAAGATTCTATTTTGAAGAAAATGATGGAGAAAACTGTTAATTCTGTTGGAACGCCGATTCCTTTGTATGATGAGATGCAAGAGGTTTATGGGTATTGTATGTCATTAAGTCAAAGAGTTCAGCAGGTATCATCCGCTCGAAAGTTGTATCTTGCAGGGGAAAGTGGTGAGTTGATCAGCATGTTGTCTCAAAAAAACATGGAAGGTGCAAATGTAGATATGAAAGTTGCCAAACGCAATGCTTCGTGGATCAAGGAAATTCCTGGGATGATGGAGAAGGGCTCGACTTTGTTTGTAGTAGGCTTAGCACACCTCTTTCCTTATAAAGATTCAATAGGGATTTTGGCGGAGCTGAAGCATTTAGGCTATCATATAGAAGTCGTAGATTGAATTATTGTAGATGAGTAATTGATTAATTGTTCGTAGATATGAATAGAGTATTATTTTTTTTATTTTTGGTTTTGTGTAATTCTTTGGGTAGTAGAATATTTGCGCAAGTTTTGAAGATTCAGGCTCCAGATACGGTCTTGCAGAAGCAGACAGCCATCATCGTGATGTCTTCTTCACGAAATCCGATTACGGTAGCTCCAAAATTTGATAAGAAAGGAAACTATGAATTTAAAGATACTTTTTCTCTTCCAGACAAGCGCTTCTTTCTTGCAACTGGGCGTGGCTTGCAAAAGCTTTTTCTAAAGGATAAGTCACAGACAACCATCAAGGTGACTAAATTAGAAAATTCACAGTATCCCAAATATATCTATAATGGTTATGCGAGTGATGCTTATGAGTTAGCTGATGCCATGCGTGATGGCTTTGCATATGCTCGCTATTTCTCCAGGAAAGGAGACAATAAGGAAACATTGGCAAATTATGACAAGAAATTGGCAGACTTGGATTCGCTGTACACGAGTTATTTAACACGAGCTAAGTCTTTGAAGGAAAAGGAACTTGTCGAAATCTTTACCGACAAGTCGGAGTGTGAGTATTTGATGCTCAAAGGTTCTTTGATGAAGCTTTATGACAAGGAAAATGGCATCGACTTCTTGGAGGATGCAAAATTGCAAAGTGTGATAGATAGAATAGATGTCAATAATCCAGTTCATGCAAGTTATTCTTTGGTTCCTTTATTTTTGAAATGCAAGATTTCATCCAAATATACTGATATGCCATTGGAATGGGCTACTGAACTTGTCAAGAATGTTAATAAGTATATACAGAACAAAGATATCAAGCATAATATGGATATGACTGTTATCATGTATGCCACCACATATATGAACAGCAATCAACTTGAAAAATTCTGGCCTTTTTACAAGCAGCAAGCCAGCAAAGATATAGTTGATATGTATTCAGCTCAGGTCGAAGCCATGATTAATAATAAATCAGGCGTAATGGCTCATGACAATGAGTTCTGTGATGCAGCAGGCAATGTCCATCGCTTCTCCGAGTTCAAGGGCAAGGTGCTTTATGTGGATATTTGGGCTACTTGGTGCGGACCTTGCAAGATGGAGATTCCGCATCTTGCCAAAGTCGTAGAACATTTCAAAGATAATGATGATGTGAAGATTATCAGCATCTCCGTTGATACCAACAGAAAAGCCTGGGAAAATAAAATCGCGGCAGACAAACCTGCTTGGACACAGTATATCGCTAACAAACAGCAGTATGCTCAGATTTCCAAGGATTGGGGAATCATGGGAATTCCTCGATTTATCCTTATAAACAAAGATGGAAGCATATACGATGGCGATGCCATTCGCCCCAGTAATCCTAAGTTGATTCCTTTATTGGAAGAAATGGCAGGTCAAACTGCCAACCACTCATAGCAAGCAAGGGGAGAAGCCTATTTTCTTAAAGGGAATTTAGGCTTCTTTCTTGTTTTTGGGGTGAGAAATTTTTCTATCTTATTGGCGAGAATCTCTTATGGCGTTGTTTCTTCGATAAAAAAAGTAAAAAGTTTCCTTTTTGTTTTCGTATTATTTCCGAAACTCAGATTTTTCTATTAACTTTGCCCTCAAATTATAAACGTTTATAGAAAATATGAAATTTTTGAAGAAGTATCTACTGGATATTCTGGTAGTGATTGTTTTTGCGGTCATCTCCTTCGCCTACTTCATGCCTGCCGACATGGACGGACGCATCCTGTTCCGCCACGACTCTGCGGCTAGCAAGGGATTGGGACATGAGAAGGAGCTTTTCCAGCAGCAAACGGGCGAGACAACTCGCTGGACCAACTCGGTGTTTGGCGGTATGCCAACTTATCAGATTTCACCATCCTACGGCAGCACCAAGGTGCTCGACCAAGTGGCGAAAGCTTACCATCTCTGGTTGCCCGACTATGTATGGTATGTGTTTGTCTATCTATTGGGCTTCTATATCATGCTGCGTGCCTTCGACTTCCGACAATCGTTGGCGGCGCTGGGCTCCATCCTCTGGGCTTTCTCGTCCTACTTCTTTATCATCATCGCAGCCGGTCATATATGGAAGGTGTGGGCGTTGGCTTATCTGCCTCCGATGATTGCGGGCGTGGTGTTGGCTTATCGAGGTAAGTACCTGAAAGGCTTGATCTTGACAGCCATCTTCTCAGCCTTGGAGGTGAACGCCAACCACGTGCAGATGACTTATTATTACCTCTTCGTCATCCTCTTTATGGTCATCGCTTACTTGGTGGATGCCATTCAGAAGAAGCAACTGGCTCGCTTCGGAAAGGCGACGGCGGTTTGCATCGTGGGTGCTGCCATCGGTATCTCGCTCAATCTCTCCAACCTTTATCATACCTGGCAGTATGGTCAGGAAACGATGCGTGGCAAGAGCGAGCTGGTGAAGAAGAACGCTGCCAACCAGACTAGTAGCGGTCTCGACAGGGATTATATCACCCAGTGGAGCTACGGCATCGACGAGACTTGGACGCTCTTGATTCCTGATGCCAAAGGTGGTGCCTCTGTGCCGCTCGCCCAGAACCAGAAAGCGATGGAGAAGGCTGACCCTAACTTTGTGCAGATTTATCAGCAGCTCGGTCAGTACTGGGGCAATCAGCCTGGTACGAGCGGACCAGTCTATGTGGGAGCATTCGTTTGCATGCTCTTCATCCTCGGCTTGTTTATCGTGAAAGGTCCGATGAAGTGGGCTTTGCTTGCTGCTACCATCTTGAGCGTCTTGCTAGCCTGGGGTAGAAACTTCATGCCGTTTACCAATTTCTTCTTGGATTACGTGCCGATGTACGCCAAGTTCCGTACGGTGGCATCCATCCTCGTCATCGCCGAGTTTACCATTCCTTTGTTGGCGATGATGGCTCTGAAGAAGATCGTGGATGAACCGGAGATATTGACAACTAAGATAAAATATGTATATGCTAGCTTCGGCTTGACCGCAGGTTTCTGCTTGCTCTTTGCCATCATGCCTAGCGTATTCTTCCCAGATTTCATCTCCGTACAGGAGATGCAGGCGCTGCAGCAGTTGCCTGCCGAATACCAAGGCCCTATCATGAGCAACTTGGTGGAGATTCGCAAGGGAATCTTTACCTCTGATTGCTGGCGCTCGTTCTGGATTATCGTCATCGGCTCTGCCTTCTTGATGCTCTACAAGTACAAGAAGTTGGGCAAGGAATTCATGATTGCCGGTATCGCCGTGCTCTGCTTGGTGGATATGTGGATGGTGAACAAGCGTTATCTCTACGATGATATGTTTGTTGACAAGACCGAGCGTGACGCTCCTCAGCAGATGACCGAGACCGACAAGATTATCTGTCGTGACAAGGCACTCGACTATCGTGTACTGAATCTCGCATCGAACACCTTCAATGAGAACGAGACTTCTTATTATCATAAGAGCATCGGTGGTTATCACGCAGCCAAACTTCGCCGTTATCAGGAGATGATAGACGCTCACATCGCTCCAGAGATGCAGAAGACGATGAAGGCGGTGGCTGAAGCTGGCGGCGACATGACCAAGGTAAATGGAGACAGCGTGTTCCCTGTACTGAACATGCTCAACACCAAGTACTTCATCATGCCTTTGCAGGGCGGTCAGACCGTGCCTGTGCAGAACCCATACGCCTACGGCAACGCTTGGTTCGTTGATGAGGTGAAGTATGTGGATAACGCCAACCAAGAGATTGAGGGCGTGGGCAAGGTGAACTTGCGCCATGTGGCTGTAGCCGATGCTAAGTTTAAGGAGCAGTTGGCTCAGAGCGTGAAACAGGATGATACTTCAGTGGTGAAGATGACACAATACAAGCCAAACAACTTGACCTACGAGGTGAAGAGCAGCAAGGGCGGTGTCATCGTCTTCTCCGAGATTTACTATCCGGGTTGGACGGCTACCATCGACGGTCAGCCTGCCGAGTTGGGTCGTGTGGATTATATCCTCCGTGCCCTCAACGTGAAAGCAGGAACCCACAAGGTGGTGCTCGACTTCCATCCTCAGTCGCTGAAGAATACCGAGACCATCGCTTATATAGGCTATGGCGTTCTCGTGCTCCTTATTATAATAGGTATAGGAGTAGAGGTTCGAAAGCGTAAAAAAGAATAAAGCAAGTGGGGATTACAAATCCCGGAAAATAGAGGGAGTAGGGGGATTACAAATCCCTAGAGATTAGTAACGGGGATTGCAAATCCCCTTAAACTGATTGAGATTTTTGATGATGCTATTTAGAACTGAGATTGAGATTCCGAAGGCTGACTTCGAGATACAGCCGGCAGAGCGAATGCTCTTCGTGGGCAGTTGCTTTGCCGATAACTTAGGCAAGCGTTTCGTGGAGAATCGTTTCCGGGCTACGGTGAATCCTTTCGGGGTGATGTATAATCCGGCGAGCATCCTCCATACGGTGGAGAGATGTTTGGAAGGGATGAAAGTATCCGATGCATCCGAAGTATCCGATGCTTCAGATGCTAAAACCGAAAAGATGATGACGGAAACGCCTCATGTCGCAGTTTTCACCCTTGGAACCAACCACGTGTATATCCTCAAGGAGACTGGCGAGATTGTGGATAACTGCATGAAGCGTCCTCAACGCCTCTTCGAGGAGCGAGAACTCTCCGTAGATGAATGCACAGAGTATTTGCAGAAGGCGATAGAACCTTTCGAAAAGGTAATCGTAACCGTGAGTCCTATCCGCTACGCCAAGTACGGCTATCACGGAAGCCAACTCTCGAAGGCAACCCTCCAGTTAGCTGCCGATAAGTTGGTGAAGGCGAACCCCGAAGTGGTGAGCTACTTTCCTGCTTACGAAATCATGAACGATGAACTTCGTGATTATCGGTTCTATAAGGAAGACATGCTGCATCCTTCCTACCAAGCTGTGGAGTACATTTGGGAGCGGTTTCAAGCTACTTACTTCGGTAAGAAGGCTGTACAGTTCTTGGAGGAGTGGCGACCTATCAAGGAAGCCCTCGGCCACAAGCCTTTCAACCCCGATTGTGAGGCGACGAAACAATTCCTCGCCAAGACGCAGGAGAAGAAGCTCCAGTTTGAACAAAAGTATGGGCTGTAAGTCCAAAAACATAAGTATAGAATATTTAAAACTTTAAGACAATGACATATACTATTGAAAAGGTAACCACACTGATAGGTGCGCGTCGCTATGGAGACAATGATACCAACATCGGTTTTATCTTGACCGATAGTCGTTCGCTTTGTTTCCCAGAGGAAACTCTGTTCTTTGCGCTCAAGTCGGAGCGCAATGACGGTCACAACTACATCCCGGAGTTGTATCGTCGTGGTGTGAAGAACTTTGTCGTCACTGATGTCCCTAAGGGATATGCCTCGGATTATCCAGAGGCTAACTTCCTGAAAGTGGTCAATACCCTGGAGGCTCTCCAGCGTTTGGCAGAGCGCCATCGTGACGAATTCAACATTCCTATCGTGGGCATCACGGGCTCGAATGGCAAGACGATGGTGAAGGAGTGGCTCTATCAGTTGCTCTCGCCAAGCATGTTTGTTACTCGCAGTCCTCGCAGCTACAACTCTCAGATAGGTGTGCCATTGTCAGTATGGTTGATGAACGAGCAGACCCAGGTGGGCGTGTTCGAGGCGGGAATCAGTCAGCCGGGCGAGATGCTTGCCCTTCGTGACATCATCCAGCCTACCATCGCCGTGCTCACCAATGTAGGCGCTGCCCATCAGGAGAACTTCTCTTCGATGGAGGAGAAGTGCAGAGAGAAATTGATTCTCTTCCACGATGCAGAGACCATCGTCTATGATGGCGACGACGAGTTGGTTACCAAGACCATCGCCGAGTATCAGGATTTCAAGGGCGAGAAACTCTTCTGGTCGCAGAAGAACGCCGAGGCTCCTTTCTATGTGAAGAGCATCGAGAAGCAGCAGAGCGTGACCGTCATCACCTATATATATAAAGGTGAAGAGGACAGCTTCTCCATCCCATTCATCGACGATGCTTCCATCCAGAACTCCATCGTTTGCGCCGTCGTGGCTAGCAAACTCGGATTGAGCGCCGAGGACATCGACAAGCGTATGTCCACCCTCGAACCAGTTGCCATGCGATTGGAAGTGAAGGTGGGTCAGCACGGATGCACGCTCATCAACGATAGCTATAACTCAGACATCAACTCGCTCGACATCGCCCTCGACTTCATGAATCGTCGTCCAGACCATCGTGGTCGTCGCCATACCTTGATATTGAGCGACATCTTCCAGAGCGGCGAGACTCCAGAACAACTCTACAAGGAGGTAAGCGACTTGGCTCGCAAGCGTGGTGTGGTGAAGTTCATCGGTATCGGTCCGGAACTTTGCAAGCAGAGCGACGAGATTCAGATTCACGAAAAGTTCTTCTTCCCAAATGTGGAGGAGTTTATTGATAGCGAGGTGTTCAAGTCATTGCGTGATGAGGTAATCCTCTTGAAGGGTGCCCGTCAGTTTGGTTTCGACCAACTCACCGAACTCTTGGTGCAGAAGGTACACGAGACTACATTGGAGGTAAACCTCAATGCCGTAGTAGCCAACTTGAACTACTATCGTGCTTTCATGAAGCCAGAGACCAAGCTCGTCTGCATGATCAAGGCGGATGGCTATGGCGCAGGAGCCGTGGAAATCGCCAAGACCCTGCAAGACCATCGTGTGGATTATCTCGCCGTGGCAGTTGCCGATGAGGGCGTGACCCTTCGCAAGAACGGCATCACCAGCAACATCATGATCATGAACCCGGAGATGACCGCCTTCAAGACCATGTTCGATTACGACTTGGAGCCAGAGGTTTATTCCTTCCGCTTGCTCGATGCGCTTATCAAGGCGGCCGAGAAGGAGGGCGTGACCGGATTCCCTGTTCATATCAAGCTCGATACTGGTATGCATCGCTTGGGCTTCGACCCTGAGAACGACATGGAGGAATTGATTGGCAAGTTGAAACATCAGAATGCCATCATCCCTCGCAGTGTGTTCTCTCACTTCGTAGGCAGCGACGATGACAGCTTCGATGCTTTCTCCGCCCATCAGTTCGAGTTGTTCGACAAGGGTAGCAAGCAGTTGCAGGCAGCCTTCGACCATAAGATATTGCGCCATATCTGCAACTCCGCAGGTATCGAGCACTTCCCAGAGCGCCAGTTGGATATGTGTCGCTTGGGTCTTGGACTCTACGGCATCAACTCCCGCAACAACAAGACCATCAACTGCGTGAGCACCTTGAAGACCACCATCCTGCAGATACACCACATCAAGGCAGGGGAGAGCGTAGGCTACAGCCGCAAGACTATCCTCGACAAGGACAGCGACATCGCAGCCATCCCAATTGGTTACGCCGATGGCTTGAACCGTCATCTCGGCAATCGCCATGCTTACTGCCTCGTCAATGGAAAGAAGGCAGACTATGTGGGCAACATCTGCATGGACGTAGCGATGATAGACGTGACGGGCATCGACTGCAAGGAAGGCGACAGCGTGGAAATCTTCGGCGAGCATCTGCCAGTGCAGACCCTGAGCGACATCCTTGATACCATCCCTTACGAAGTGCTGACCACCATCAGCAACCGAGTGAAGCGAGTTTACTATCA
>DBLF01000113.1:1014-1579 GCA_002297965.1 Candidatus Segatella papionis | reverse complement strand
GAGAAATCCCATTCGATTTTGTCGGATGGGATTTTTTTTAAGTAATATTTGCCATCAAAACGTATTGAATGTGAAGAAAAAAGTGTATCTTTGCAACCAACAAATCATCTAAAAACAAACAGAGGTATGCTTTCGAGTGTATTTCAATAACTATTTAACAATTCAAAAAGAAAATGGAACAGGTATTTAGCTATATCATCAGTCTCGGTGCAAGCGTGATGATGCCTATCATCTTCACGGTCATCGGTCTGTGTATTGGCATGAAATTCGGAAAGGCTTTGAAGTCGGGACTCTTCGTAGGTGTGGGTTTCGTAGGCTTGGGCGTGGTGACGGCTTTGCTCACCACTAACTTTAATGACCCATTAAAAGCCATCTCCGACCTCTATCACCTACAGTTGAACGTGTTTGATATGGGATGGCCTGCTGCCGCTGCCGTGGCTTACAATACGGCGGTGGGTGCGCTCATCATTCCGATTTGTCTCGGTGTCAACTTCCTGATGTTGATAACCAAGACCACTCGTACCGTCAACATCGACCTTTGGAACTATTGGCACTTCGCCTTTAT
>DBLF01000113.1:0-954 GCA_002297965.1 Candidatus Segatella papionis | reverse complement strand
TTTGCTACATCATCACCTTGGTTTGCGCCGACTTGACAGCGGAGAAATTCCAAAAGTATTACGACCTCGATGGAATTTCCATTCCACAGCCATTCTGCCAGAGCTTCATGCCTTTCGCCATCGTCTTCAATAAGTTGCTCGATAAGATTCCTGGATTCTCCAAGCTCGACATCGACGCTGAGGGATTGAAGAAGAAGTTTGGTGTGCTCGGCGAACCATTGGTACTCGGTGTTATCGTGGGTGCCTTGATAGGTTGGGCGGCACAGCTCGACATCAAGAAGATTCTCTTCCTCGGTGTAACCATGGGAGCCGTGATGGAATTGATTCCTCGTATAACCTCTTTGTTTATTGATGGCTTGAAGCCAATCTCTGAGAAAACACAGGAGTTGGTGAAGACCAAGTTCAACGGCAAGAAGGTACACATCGGTATGAGCCCTGCCTTGGTTATCGGACATCCTACCACCTTGGTGGCTTCTGTCATCTTGATTCCTGTCATCTTGGCAATCGCCGTATTCTTGCCAGGCAACCAGTTCTTGCCATTGGCATCCTTGGCTGGTATGTTCTACCTCTTCCCAATGATTCTTCCTTTCACCAAGGGTAATGTGGTGAAAACATTGATTGTGGGTCTCGTGGCGCTCATCATCGGTCTCTATTTCGTAACCGATATGGCTCCAGACTTCACGATGGCAGCCAACCAGGTGTTTGCAGCCACAGGCGATAATGCCGCTCATATTCCTGACGGGTTCTCAGGTGGTGCGCTCGACTTTGCATCCTCTCTCTTCGGGTGGGTTATTTATCGTGGCGTGAAATTGTCGTATGTCGGCATGTTTGTCTTGACCGTCATCACCGTAGTCTTGATGGTAATCAACCGCCGTCGCATCGTGGCAGAGGAAAAAGCAGCAAAGAATAATAATTAAGTAAAGGGTGAAGAGTGGAAGAGTGAAGAATTCAATG
>DBLF01000061.1:17110-17301 GCA_002297965.1 Candidatus Segatella papionis | reverse complement strand
CCAAATGCTTCATCACGTTCAAAAGCAAAGCGGCACTGCAACCGAGCAACTCGCTGCTATGACCGCAGATGATGGTGCCATCCTCTAGTTCCATGGCAGAGGAAGTATGTCCAGTCTCCTTCAAGAAGTTCTTTGCAGCTACCGTCACCTTGCGATAATCGGTGTTTATCTTCGCCTGGTTGAAGAGCATC
>DBLF01000061.1:16907-17044 GCA_002297965.1 Candidatus Segatella papionis | reverse complement strand
GAATCTCAGCCTCATTGCAGGCACCAAGCGCCAACTTGTTGGTAGCGGCATAATAGCGACGGACGATTTCGTCCTTAGATGCCTCGCAGCAAGCCTCATCGTCCGAGATGCAGAAGCCCACCATATTCACGCCCATA
>DBLF01000061.1:0-16740 GCA_002297965.1 Candidatus Segatella papionis | reverse complement strand
TGACAGGGTGCTTCAATGGGAGATTCCAAACAGGGAAAGTCTCAAACTTGGCGTAACCAGCACGCACACCACGCTTATTCTCATTATAAAGCTGACTCAGGCAGACCGCCATCTTGCCGCTACCAGGACCAGGGGCTGTGACGATTACCAATGGACGCTCGGTCTCCACATAGTCGTTCTTGCCGAAGCCCTCGTCAGAAGCAATAAGGTCCACATTGTGAGGATAGCCCTCGATGAGATAATGACAGTAAGTCTTGATGCCCTCACGCTCCAAGCGCTGCTTGAAGGCGATGGCGGCAGGCTGACCGTCGAAATGGGTGATGACAACAGAACCCACCATGAAGCCACGGTTTTGGAACTCGCCACGGAGGCGGAGCACATCCTCATCGTAAGTGATGCCAAGGTCGGCACGCTTCTTGTTCTTTACGATGTCGGCTGCACTAATCACGATAACAATCTCAATGCTATCGCTGATTTTCTGGAACATGCGCAGTTTGCTGTCAGGCTGAAATCCTGGCAAGACACGGCTGGCGTGGTGGTCGTCGAAAAGCTTGCCACCCAATTCGAGGTAAAGCTTTCCGTCAAACTTAGAGATTCGCTCCTTGATATGCTCAGATTGAATCTTCAGATACTTCTCGTTGTCAAATCCTATCTTCATATTGTCTTGAATTGTATTTCTTTCTTGGTTGTTTACAATATGTTTTTGCATAAAAACAAAATCAGATGCAAAAGTACAAAAAAGTATCGAGATACAGCATTCGCCAAGCCATAAATTTTCAAAAAAGTTTCTCCGCAGGAATAGACTACATCAAAGTCTATCCCTGCAAGAGTTTTCTGAGTTCTTAGAAAAATTGAAACTATCTACATAATATGATACAGCAAGATTTCTCCGCCTATCAAGAAAACAAACATGAGTAGAAGAAACAGATAAAGTTCCTCATTCTTGATAAACTCGATGAAGCGAAACTTCCTTTTTCTATATTTTTCAATATAGTGGCGATAATCAAGCCACAACAAGGAGATTGCAGCAATCGCAACCACCACAATAAGAATGATTCCCACCGCATCAGCTAACATTGTTGGTTTTAATAATAAAAGGTCCACCATAAATTTATTTCTTTGATTAATATTATGCAAGCCCCACGATAGGCATCTATCTCAGTCTTCATCTCAACTGAAGCTAATGCCCCTGTACAGATGCGAGAATGTAAGATGTCGTATGAAAGCGTGGAATGCTGTTCTACAGGTGCAAAAGTATGGATTATCTATGAAAAAATGTGTTTCATTTCTAAAGAAAATAGTTTCATTTCTACCATTTTACTGTATCATTGGCAGAAATGAAACTATTTTCTTAACTTTCATTAAGAGTTTAAGACTATCAAAAATTCAGAATTGTGCTCTTCTATCGAGAACGTACCGACTATGATTCCTTGACCGAAACTCTCCATTGACCAGGAGTCATGCCCGTCTTCGCCTTGAATATCTTATAAAGATGGGCATGCGATGAGAAACCGCACTCAGCCGAAATGGTATCATTGTTGAAGTAAGGATTTTCCATCAACATACGTTGCGCTTCCTGAAAACGGACATCACTGAGCCATTTACGGAACGTACCATCTGGATAGCGCTCAAAATAGCGACTCAGTCTTTCCTTTGGAATATTCAATTTTCGAGACAAGGTTATCATATTGACTGTACTGTCCCTAAAACCACCCTTGCTACACCAATCTCGCAAAGCCTTTTCTATCGCTGTGAAATCTTCTGCTTGTTCGTCTTCAGAAACATCTGCTATTTTTGCTTTTTCCTTCAAAGAAGTTTTTTTCTCCTCACTTTCCGACACATCATCCAAAACTGTGTCCGAAGGCATAATATTAAAACCGTATGCGATAAAACTCAATGTAAATATAAAGATGGAAAGCAACATCAGCGGACCTAAAATGAATAGCATAGGACGATAGAAAAGGGCAAACATCAACATCAATACCGAGACACCCATCATGATATAACTAGCCTGCGTATATCTATCGTATGGCAGCAGATCGGTTCCCGAATCTTCCTCTATCAACTTACGATGCCTACGCATTTCTACGATGTTGACGCTGAAAGAATACAAGATACCTCCAACAAAGAAGACCATCATGGCAGGAAGGAACGTCCCTAAAAGAAGACTTCGATTTGCCACTGTCCCCACCAAAAGCAAAGCCAAAATACATACATATACTGCCGAAGCTATATATATATAACGCTTGCGGCGCAATGGATTCATACATACCACATGATAGGTGGAATAAGAAATAATAAAAGAAATCGGTGAATAAAACAGAATGTTGACCAACGCTCCCATCTCGTCGCTCTTTGCTCTGATATCATACTCCATCTGCAACACATAATGAAGTGACAACATAAACATAGAGAAGGCAAGAAGCCATCGAGCAGTCTCATAACGCTTGTTGAGCCATCTCACCTGAAAGCGAGAGATAACAAGCATCAAGGCAAACATTGCGGTCAAAATGCAGCAAACAAACTGCAAGAGATATAATTGGGTCATGATTTGAAAGTTCTTAAAAATATTATTTATTCATCCGATGTTCTTAAAACAACACCGCAAATTTACGAAAAAAAACTCATACCGCAATAAATATGCGAGTTTTTTTGCATTTTTATTTTGTTTTATCCCCGAATATCCGTAACTTTGCATCGAATATTCAAAATAATAAGACTACAATGATGATTAAAGCAATGATTTTGGCTGCGGCTGCACTCACCATGGGCGCAACGGCAGTCGATGCACAAACTATGATTGAGAAAAACAACATCAAGGTGGAGAACCACTTGATGACTCCTGAGGCCCTCTGGGCGATGGGACGTATCGGAGGTGCCGAGGCGTCGCCTAACGGAAAGCAGATTGTCTATCAGGTAGGCTACTACAGTGTGAAGGAAAACAAGAGCCATCAGATGCTCTTCGTGATGGATGCCAATGGCAAGAACCAGAAGGCGCTCACCACCGATGCCAAGAGCGAGAGCGATGCGGCTTGGATCGAGGGCGGCAAGAAGATTGCCTTTATCCGTGGCGGACAGCTCTGGAGCATGAACCCAGACGGCACCGACCGCAAACAACTCACCAAGGACGAGACGGGAATCGAGGGCTTCAAGTTCTCTCCCGACGGCAAGAAGGTTATCCTCATCAAGGAGTTGCCTTACAACGGCACCATCAAGAAGAACCCTTCCGATTTGCCGTTGGCTACAGGCAGATTGGTAACCGACATGAACTATCGCCACTGGGACCACTACGTGGAGAGCATCCAGCATCCTTTCGTAGCCGATGTGGCTGAGGACGGTACTATCAACGAAGGCGAGGACATCTTGAAGGGCGAGCCTTTCGAGTGCCCGATGGCTCCATTCGGTGGCATCGAGCAGTTGGCTTGGAGTCCTGACAGCAAGACTATCGCTTATACTTGTCGCAAGAAGGAGGGTGTACAGTACGCCATCTCTACCGACTCCGACATCTACCTATATAATATAGGTACGCGCGAGACCAAGAACCTCTGCAAGGAGGCTGGTTACGTGGAGCCTAAGATTGACGCCACCAAGAGCATGCGCCATCAAGCTGTCAACAACCCAGAGAACTTGAAGAACAATCCTGGTTACGACACCAACCCTCAGTTCTCTGCCGATGGCAAGTACATCGCTTGGCAAAGCATGGCTCGTGATGGGTACGAGAGCGACCGCAATCGCCTCTGCGTATATGACCTCGCCACTGGCAAGAAGAACTATGTAACAGAGAAGTTCGATTCTAATGTCGAGGCTTTCGTATGGAACAAGGATAGCAAGAGCTTCACCTTCATCGGTGTATGGCACGGCACCTTGAACCTCTACCAGACCAACTTCAAGGGCGAAGTGAAGCAGATTACCAACGAGTGGGCTGACTACGGAAGTGTGGCTCTCGCCAACAACGGCAACAAGATTCTCGCCACCAAGGCTAGCATGAGCCACCCTACCGACATCTATATGGTTACCCCTGGCAAGGATGTCAAGAGCACCAAGGTGGAACAGCTCTCTCACGAGAACGACCATATCCTCAGCCAGTTGAACCTCGGAAAGTGCGAGCAGCGCTGGGTGAAGACCACCGACGGCAAGCAGATGCTGGTTTGGGTGATGTTGCCATCCAACTTCGATGCCAACAAGAAGTACCCTACCCTCCTCTTCTGCGAGGGCGGTCCTCAGAGCCCTGTGAGCCAGTTCTGGAGCTACCGTTGGAACATCCAGATTATGGCAGCCAATGGTTATGTAGTAGTATTGCCTAACCGCCGTGGTCTCCCTGGCTTCGGAAGTGAGTGGAACGAGGAGGTATCAGGCGACTGGACAGGTCAGTGCATGAAGGATTATCTCTCTGCCATCGACGATGCTGCCCAGAATCTGCCATACGTAGACAAGGATCGCTTGGGTTGCGTAGGTGCCAGCTTCGGCGGTTTCTCAGTTTATTATCTCGCCGGTCACCACGACAAGCGTTTCAAGGCATTCCTCGCTCACGATGGTGCATTCAACTTGGAAAGCATGTACACCGACACCGAGGAGGCTTGGTTCTCTAACTGGGAGTATGATGACGCTTACTGGAACAAGGACCAGACTGCCAACGCCAAGAAGACTTATGAGAACAGTCCTCACAAGTTCGTCGACAAGTGGGATACCCCTATCCTCTGCATCCACGGCGAAAAGGACTATCGTATCAATGCCAACCAGGGCATGGGTGCCTTCAATGCCGCTCGCATGAGAGGAATCCCAGCAGAGCTTCTCATCTTCCCTGACGAGAACCACTGGGTATTGAAGCCACAGAACGGTATTCTCTGGCAGCGCACCTTCTTCGGATGGCTAGATAAATGGTTGAAGAAGTAAGAAATCATTTAAGAACTTATAAACACGAAAAACGAGGTCGCAGGTCAAACCTGCAACCTCGTTTTTAGTTTTTTCACCATAAAAAATCATAATTTCTTGCACCATTTAGAAAAAAAATGTAACTTTGCAGTATCTTTAAACATATTGAGATATGGCAGCAAGAGAAGACAGAGAAAAAGAAAAGACTAGCCGTGAAACGCTTGGAAAATTTTTCTATGATTTGGCAAAAGCAAATTTCACAACAAATGTTGCGGGGTGTATTTTGTCAATGGTTATAAATGACAAATATGATGATCTAAAAGTCTGGGGATTATTACTCTTCGGATTACTTTCAACATCTGTTCTAGCAATATTAGGATATAAAATTTTAAAAAGATAAATAATATGGATGGACTTATCATGGTATATGCAACAATAACAGTCGTTGCTGGCTGTATGTTGCTTTGGCTTTACACAAAGCCTGGAAAGAAATGGCTTAAGAACTTATAAAAAAGAAAAACGAGGTCACAGGTCAAACCTGCAACCTCGTTTTTTTTATGATATCAAGCTTTCAAGATGTAGCTCGAATATTAGCTTACGAATTTTAACTTACCTTATTGAGCTTCTTGATAATCGAGAAGATGAAGAGAGCTGCGAGCAAGCAGATCACCATCAAGGTACCCCATACCACAGGCAATGGCATATCCCACATGTGACCTGGGATGGAAACCAACTTGTTGCCGAGGGCGGTAGCCACAAACCAACCACCCATAATCATACCCTTGTACTTAGGAGGTGCCACCTTAGATACGAATGAGATACCGATAGGTGAAAGCAACAACTCGGCGAAAGTCAAGATGAGATAGGTGCTAACCAAGAGGTTTGGAGTTACGTCAGCCACATGGTTTGGATGGTCTGTTGCAGGCAAACCGATGCTCGATACCGTCATCAAGAGATAAGCCACGGCAGCCACAAGCATACCCAAGCCAATCTTCACCGGTGCCTTAGGCTCCTTGCCGATGCGACCCAACCAACCAAAGAGGGCGATGCTAACAGGGGTCAAAGCCACCACGAAGCAAGGGTTGAACTGCTGGAAGATAGGAGCGTCGATGGCAACGGTATCGCTTCCGTGCTCCATATAGGTATAACCCAAGATGGCTGCAGGAATCACGATAAGAGCCAAGTTAACCAATTTACTCTTGCCCGTGGCATCCTTAGGAGCAGTGAGCAAACCGCAGATTCCGAACACCATGAAGATGCACCATACCAAGTTCAATACATTAAACTCCATACCCGTCACGCCAGTAGCCTCACGAGCGGTAAACTCATCAGCAAACCAAGTCAGGGTTAAACCGTTCTGATGGAAGGCCATCCAGAAGAAGATAACCACAGCGAATACCAAACTCAAGCAAACGATGCGCTCCTTGGTCTCCGCAGGACTCATCTCCTCTACTTCCTCAGCCTTCTCGCCCTCTTTCTTCTTGTCGGAAGACAAAACCTGCTGATAGGTCTTCTTGCCCAAGAAATAGATGAGGATGGAAACGATGACTGATACACAAGCCACGGCAAAGGCAAAGTGATAAGAATCAGCCTTGGTATAGCCGAGGTCATTTTGTGCCCAAGCCATAATAGTGGTAGCGGCAGTAGGCGCAAACAAGGCACCGATGTTAATCGCCATATAGAAGAGCGAGAAACCAGAATCGCGATGTTGTGCATATTTTGGGTCATTATAGAGGTCACCCACCATTACCTGGAGGTTACCCTTGAAGAAACCCGTACCCAAGCTCACCAAGAGCAAGGCGGCTCCCATCGCAGCCACAGCCACGGCACCACTACCCAATGGGATGGAGAGGAAGAAGTATCCCAAAAACATAATGAGGATACCGATGATAACCATCTTGTTGTAACCCCACTTGTCGGCAGCCATACCACCAAACAAAGGCAAGAAATACACAGCGGTGAGGAACCAGGTATAAATCTCCGATGCCGTTCCCGCATCAAAGCCGAAGTTCTCTCCCAAGAACAAAGCGAAGACAGCAAGCATCGTATAATAACCGAATCGCTCTCCTGTATTCGCCAAAGCTAAGGTCCACAGACCTTTTGGTTGATTCTCAAACATAATATTATTTTGTTAATTTGTTTATGATTTTTGCTTGCAAAGGTACGCATTTTTTTCTAGATAACCAACACTTTGCCTCTAAAACCTTCTTTAGAAGAGCAACTTTCAAGAGAAAGAGAAGAAGAAATGCAAAAAAGTTTAAAACAGAAACCATTTTTTCCATTTATATTACAAGTATATTGCGATTTTTTTTGTAACTTTGCAGCCCGAAACCGTAAAGGTGGAATCTGTATATACAAAAAATCTTCAAAAAACAAATAGAAAGGTAAAAGGATATTTATGAGACAACTTAAGATTAGCAAGAGTATAACCAACCGTTCCAGTGAAGCACTTGATAAGTACTTGGTGGAGATTGGTCGTGAACCTATGGTCTCTATCGACGAGGAGATTGAGCTCGCACAGAAGATTCGCAAGGGCGGACGTGAGGGAGAGCGTGCCAAGGAGAAATTGGTCAAGGCAAACCTCCGATTCGTGGTGTCTGTTGCTAAACAATACCAGCACCAGGGTCTCGGTCTCACCGACCTCATCGACGAGGGAAACATTGGTTTGGTAAAGGCTGCGGAGAAGTTTGATGAAACTCGTGGCTTTAAGTTCATCTCATACGCAGTATGGTGGATTCGCCAGAGCATTCTCCAGGCCATCGCCGAGCAGAGCCGTATTGTTCGCTTGCCACTGAATCAGGTAGGTGCGTTGAGCAAGATCAGTGCCGAAATCAGCAAGTTCGAACAGGAGCACCAGCGTAAGCCTTCTGTAGGCGAGTTGGCGCAAATCACCAAGATGGAGGAGAGCAAAATCGACCAGACCATCAAGGCTGACAACCACCACATGAGTATCGATGCACCATTCGGTAGCGACGATGATGACAATGCGATGGTCGATGTGATGGCTTCTGGCGATGACAGTCGTACCGACAAGGGCGTTGACTTCGAGTCTATGGCGAGCGAGCTTCAGCGTGTGTTGGCTTCAGTATTGAAGGAACGTGAGCGTAAGATTCTCTGCTACTGCTATGGAATCGGTTGCCACGAGAAGGGTTTGGAAGAAATCGGTAGCGAGTTCAACTTGACTCGTGAGCGTGTGCGCCAGATTCGTGAGAAGAGCATCATCAAGCTCCGTGAGAGCGGAAAGATCAAAATCTTGATGAAATATTTAGGCTAGAATAGACGAGAGAGAATTAGATAGAAAAAGGGCAGCCAAGCTTGATTCGTTCAGCTTTGGTTGCCCTTTCCTTTTACATTTTCTGGAAGTTTCCATCCTTGTCGATGAGTCCGCTTATACCGTCTCTCGATGCCTCGAAATAAGGGTATTCATCTCTCAGACCAATCTCATCGTACAAGAAATCAGCCACAACTGTGTCGTTGCCGTCGGGCATCACAAGCCCCATCTTGCCCTCCTTCTCTGCGATGACAGGCATGATGCTCAAGTCATCATTGTAGATATAGCAAGTGCGGAGGAAATCATACACCGGATGGAGCATGATGTTGCCTTGATGGTCCTTCATACCAAACTTGCCGTTCTCCTCGAACACCTCGTGCCACTGGATATACTTCGCCTTCATGCGCTGATAATACAAGATCATCTTGCGCTTGTCGTTGATGAAATCCAGCATATACTGGAAGGTATCGCAGTAGTTGGCTACCGAACGAACCAGGATCATCTTCAGGTCCAGTCCATCCAACGCCTTGCGATTCAAGTCAATATACTTGGCTATCGCCTTCTCCTTCTCTGGAACGGAGAGACTGGCGAGCCTTTCCTCAAACTTCAACATAGCTTGCTTGGTTCCCGACATACCCTTGATATATCGGTGAATCTGACGCCCCATTTCTGAGCACACAAACTTGTCTATCTCCTGCTGCTCTATTGGGTCAGCATAATCCTTAATCAGTGATTCAGGTGTCGCATTCATGGTTGTGTCCTTTCTTTAAGTTATAGTTAATATTTATAAGGAATGACGGAAGAACAAGAGCAAAGGAAATCTTCACTCTTCGTTCTTCACTCTTCACTCCCATTATTTCTTCACATTAGGTTTCTGCAAACCATACCCCTTGCGCTTGTCTTCCATCAGAAGGAGGAAGGAGATGACGATGGCAATGACACCGAAACCTGCGAAGATGGTCATCGTCTCCGTATAGTCGATAACGCCATTGGCAGCGGTATTCGCCTGGTTCACCTTACCTATCCATACAGGAATCAAAGCCAATCCGATGTTCTGGATATAGAAGATAAGGGCGTATGCAGTTCCTAAGAGTTTCATTGGAATAATCTTTGGCACGGATGGCCACATCGCCGATGGCACCAATCCGAAGGCGATGCCAAGGATGAGCATCATCACGATGGCTACTACCCAGGAGTTGATAGGCAGTGCGAACATCACGTGTACCAGGGTAAGGAGACAGCTACCGATAATCATCAGCGTGGCACCCTTGCCAAACTTATCGTAGATGCTACCGAAGAGCGGTGTCAGGAAGATGGTACCAAATGGCAACATCGCAGGAATCAAACCTGCCACATCGGCAGCTACACCATACTTGAAGATCATCAACTTGGTGGCGAACTTCAAGAACGGGAACACGCCTGCGTAAAACATCAGGCAAAGGAATGCCACATACCAGAAGCCAGTGGTCTTGAACAAGCCACCGAGGTCGGCGAACTTAAAGCCTTCCTCAGGCTCACCTGCTACAGCGGCCGCCGAAGCATCCTCCTTTTTGTCCATCACGCAATATACGAGATATACGAGTACACCAGCGCAAAGCAAGGCCGCACCCAAACCGACAGAGGCTGCCACACCCCCCATCAACTTGGCGAAAGGAAGGGAAGCACCCAAGGCTGCAGCTGTACCCAAACGAGCGGTAGCTACCTGCACACCCATTGCTAAAGCCAACTCATGACCGGTAAACCATTTCACGATGACCTTACTCACGGTGATACCACAAATCTCACAACCCACGCCATAGATGGCAAAGCCCAGCGAGGCAATCACCACCTGTGTGCTGTATGTTCCGAAGAATGGTACGGCAACGGTTCCACCGAAGTCGTGACCCACAGCATACCATTTTATCAAGGCTCCACCAAACATCAAGAAGGTAGAGAGGAGACCCGTGAAGCGGATGCCAAACTTATCCAATATCAAACCCCCGAAGAAGAGGAGCAAGAGGAACACATTGAAGTATCCGTATGAACCTGAGAAGAATCCGTATTCATCGGATGTCCATCCCAGTCCCATTCCATTCTCGCTACCCTTGGCAGCAGTCAAGAGAGGCTCCAGTGGAGACATCACGTCTGTGAAAAAGTAGCCGAACATCATCGTCACACTTACGATGAGAAGGGCGGTCCAACGAGCCGACGCAGAGTCGCTCAGTTTCTTTTGAATTGTTTCTGTTGTACTCATTTATCTATTTTTAATTTATTTCCTCTTCACCCCTTTCGTTCTCGTAATGTCGAAGAGATAAGAAAGCTTGACTACAATCTGTCCATAGTTGCTCTTGCCGAAGTAATCTCGTTTTGAAGAACCATAGATGTTTCCTAATCCATAGTAATAACGAGCTTCCGCCAGGAAATGTCCCACTTTCGGGATGCTGTATTCCGCACCCAGACCGAGGGCTATACCATAGTCCAGCTTGTTCTTTATCGCCATCGTATCTTGCGCCACGATTGTACTGACACGTTCATTGTCTGTCTTCGGCATATTTTTCACTTCAAAGTTGGTATCTTTCGAATCGCTCAAGTAAAAGCCGAACTGAGGACCAGCATTCACAAAGATGTTGAGTCCTCTCGTCTCCCTTCCCCATGCCAGATGTGCGAAGACAGGTACCTGCACATAATTGATGGTACGCTTGTAGGCCATTGGCTGTTTTGTATCCGTGATAATCACAGGATTGTTTTCGATGTCGAGAATATCCTCCTGCCATCCCACCTGAGCGTAGTTCACCTCAGCATAGATGGAGCAGATGGTCTTGAAGTACTTCTCGCAAGTATATTTCGCAGAGAATCCGAAGGTCATGCCTCCATGCTGCTTCTGCTGCACATCAGGTTGAAACCCCACACTGCTCATCACGTAGCCACCGTTGAAGCCTATGGCGAAATCATTGCGATGCTCGCCTATCTGGGCATGAGCCGTCAAAATTCCACCACAAAACAGGAATCCCATCAGCCAAGCTACTATTTTATTCTTCATTCTGTTTGTCTTCATTTCTAAAATCAGTAAAGCACCTAGATTTTCACTCTTCGTTCTTCACTCTTCGCTTACTAATAGTTAACAGCCTCTATCTGATGATTGAAGGTATAGTGAATCAACTGGAAGTTTTTGTTTCTATATCCTCCCTTGCTGGTCTTCACGAAATTCAGCGGGGTCTGCACTGGCTGATAGGTCACCTGCTGGCGCTCACCCTCAAACTCCTTGCCTTTCTTCTTAATGCCCTGAATGAAGAACATACCATGGTCGTAACCCGTGATGGCGAATCTTGGCTGGGCAATCATCATCGGCTGATGGAACCAATTTTGGTATGCTATCTCCAAGTTCTGCGTTCTCTGGTTCGAAGGATTGTAATAGAAGGTGGAAGGGATGTAAGTATCATACTTATAGAATCTCTCCAGATTATACTTCGCATACATCAGCCACTCTGTGTAGCCGAAGAGAGAGATGGAAGCACCAGGGTATTTCTCGTCGAACTCATCGAGCTTGTTCAGCACAGCGGTCAACTGTGGCGAACGTCCTGTATTCAGTATCACTACGTTCTGCTTGCTAGGCACGAAAGCCTTGGCAAACTGTTCGATGGTCGAATTGACGTTCGTGATGCTATAGTTGATTCTTCGCTTCTCCAACTCCTGACGAAGCCCGAAGGTAAAGTTACCCTTGCGGGAAGTGGAGTCGTTGCAATCCACGAAGATAGGATGCACATTGCTGAACCGCTTCAGGAAAGCTTGGATGGTAGCATCGTTCAAGCTTTCAGGACTCTGATAAACCTGGAAGATTTCCTTGTTGCGCTCCACATCATCGCCACTGATGGAAAATGGGATGACGAGTTTGATGCCGTATGTCTTGCAGAAGCCAGCCAGAGGTGCAACCTGCTTGGTATATAATGGACCAAAGATAATGTCACACTTGTTGGCACCCTCTTGCAGCAAAGTGGTGCGAATATCTGCGTCGATAGGCACGTTCCAGGCATGTATATCAGTGGAAATTCCCTGCTTCTTTAGGTAATTGCAAGCCATCAGCAAGCCACGATAGTACTCCACCATGCGCTTGCCATCGCCATCATTGTCGTGTAGAGGCAACATCACGCCTACCTTCACGGCATCTGGGGCAGGCAGAGTGACACTCTGGGCAGAGCCTCCATTCACGGCACTGCCTGCTGGCTGTCCTGTAACTACAGGTTTTCCGCCGAAAGCAGGAAGAGTGGTGTAATTCTTGTCGCCAGTATTCTTCGAGGCATTCTTGTCTTGACTGCCGTTAGGATTTTTCTGGTCCTTTCCGTATGGGATGAAGAGAGTGGTACCCTTTTGGAGCATATATCCCTCCTGCTTCATCTCCGGGTTGGCATCCATCAGCTCAGGTAAGCTCAATCCAAACTTATTGGCGATGCCGAAGACCGTATCCTTCTTCTTCACCGTATAGATGTCGCGCCACTTGGTAGTCTGGGCAAAGACACCGACGCTAAGCATCAGTCCAATCACCATCAAAAAATATCTCATTTTTCTTTTCATAACTTCAATATTTAATCTTTTCACGTGCAAAAATACAAAAAATCTCCCATTCAGCCCAAAATCTACCAGCTTTTTATTATCTTTGCACAAATTATTTTAGAAATGAGACGAAAAACAGGAACACTTTGCGTCTTCTTGGCACTTTTTGCTTACCCTGTTGTGGCGCAAACAGAAGACGATGGCAACAATGAGGATGTAAAGACAAGCACCCTCCTGATGCCGAACGCTTTCTCTCCGAACGGCGACGGCATCAACGACATCTACAAGCCGAAGGATGGCTACCAAAACATCGAGGAGTTCCACGCCTATATATATAATAGGTGGGGGCAGAAGCTCTTCGAATGGTCTGACCCTTCCACAGGCTGGGACGGCACCTACAATGGAAAGCCCGTCAAGGATGGCGTCTATTTCTGCCTTGTCAAGGCTAAAGGAGCCGATGGCAAGACGTATAACATCAAGCGAGACGTGAACCTCCTCAGGGGGTTCGCCGAAACAACCACAAATTCTGGAGAATAAAGGAGAAGAAAATGAACGAAGAAGAAAAAATAAATGTTTGGGGAGCACGAGTCCACAACCTCAAGAACATCGACGTAGAGATACCTCGCGACTCCCTCACCGTGATTACCGGACTCTCGGGTTCGGGCAAGTCATCATTGGCTTTCGACACCATCTTTGCCGAAGGTCAGCGCCGCTACATCGAGACTTTCTCGGCCTACGCCCGCAATTTCCTGGGCAATATGGAACGTCCCGACGTAGATAAGATTACGGGACTCAGCCCAGTCATCAGCATCGAGCAGAAGACCACCAACAAGAATCCTCGCTCCACCGTGGGCACCACCACCGAGATTTACGACTACCTGCGTCTGCTCTACGCCCGTGCCGCCACTGCTTATAGCTATCGCAGTGGCGAGGCTATGGTGAAATACACCGAGGAGCAGGTCATCGACATGATTCTTGACCAATATGCAGGCAAGGCCATCTATCTCCTCGCCCCTATTGTTCGCCAGCGCAAGGGTCACTATCGTGAGCTTTTCGAGAATATGCGCCGCAAGGGTTATCTCTACGCCCGAGTGGATGGCGAGATACTGGAGATTGTGCCAGGCATGAAAATCGACCGATACAAGAACCACAACATCGAGGTGGTCATCGACAAGCTCGTGGTGCGTGAGTCTGACGAGGAGCGCATCCGCAAGAGCGTTTCCACCGCCATGAAACAGGGCGACGGCATGGTGGCAGTCATCGAGAAAGGCAGCACGGAGATGAAGAATTTCTCCAAGCGACTGATGGATCCTGTCACGGGCATCGCTTACCAAGACCCAGCGCCAAACATGTTCTCCTTCAACTCTCCCGAAGGAGCCTGTCCGCATTGCAAGGGTCTCGGCAAGGTGAACCAGATAGACTTGAAAAAAGTAATCCCCAACGATAAGCTCAGCATCTACGCGGGCGGAATCGCTCCATTGGGCAAATACAAGAACCAGATGATTTTCTGGCAGATAGAGTCTCTGCTGGAGAAATACGAACTTACCCTGAAGACGCCTATCGCCGACATCCCCGAGGATGCAATGCAGGAAATACTCTATGGTTCGCTCGAAAACGTGAAGATAGACAAGGAGAAGGTACACACCTCCTCCGACTATTTCTGTGCCTACGATGGTGTCATCGACTATCTGCAGAAGGTGATGGAAGACGACGAGAGCGCCGCTGGCAAGAAGTGGGCAGACCAGTTTATCTCCACCATCGAGTGCCCGGTGTGCCATGGCCAGCGACTCAAGCAAGAATCGCTCTCCTTCAAGATTTGGGACAAGAATATTTCCGAAGTGGCCAATCTCGACATCGACGAACTGAGAGGCTGGCTCGAAAACGTGGAGCAGCACCTGCCATCGATGAAGGCGAAAGTAGCCCACGAAATCATCAAGGAACTTCGCTCCCGTGTCAACTTCCTCCTCGACGTAGGTCTCAACTATCTCTCGCTCAATCGCCAGTCGGCTTCCCTCTCGGGCGGTGAGAGCCAACGCATCCGCCTCGCCACACAGATAGGCAGTCAACTGGTCAATGTGCTCTACATCCTCGACGAGCCGAGTATCGGACTCCACCAGCGCGACAACGAGCGGCTCATCAACAGCCTCAAGGAGCTTCGCGACCTCGGCAACACCGTCATCGTGGTGGAACACGACGAAGACATGATGCGTGCCGCCGACTGGATTGTCGATATAGGTCCGAAGGCTGGAAGGAAGGGCGGCGAGGTAGTCTTCCAAGGCACCCCAGCCGATATGCTGAAGACCCATACCATCACCGCCCAGTATCTCAATGGCGAGATGCAGATTGCCCTCCCAGAAAAGAGACGTGAGGGCAACGGCAAGAGCATCATCATCCGTGGTGCCAAGGGCAACAACCTGAAGAACGTCGATATTGAGTTCCCGCTCGGCAAGCTCATCGTCGTGACAGGCGTGAGCGGTTCGGGCAAATCCACCCTCGTCAACGAGACCCTGCAACCTATCCTCTCGCAGCATTTCTACCGTTCGCTGAAGAAGCCGATGCCATACGACAGCATCGAGGGCATCGACAACATAGACAAGGTGGTGAACGTCGATCAGAGTCCTATCGGCAGAACGCCTCGCAGCAACCCAGCCACCTATACAGGCGTGTTCGCCGACATCCGTTCGCTCTTCGTAGGCTTGCCAGAGGCGAAGATTCGTGGCTACAAGCCTGGCAGATTCTCCTTCAATGTGAAGGGTGGACGATGCGAGGAATGCAAGGGCAACGGCTACAAAACCATCGAGATGAATTTCCTGCCAGATGTCTATGTGCCTTGCGAGGTTTGCCACGGCAAGCGATACAACCGTGAGACCCTCGAAGTAAAATACAAGGGCAAGAGCATCGCCGATGTCCTCGACTTGACCATCAACCAGGCAGTGGAGTTCTTCGAGAATGTACCTCAGATTCTTAACAAGATCAAGGCATTGCAGAATGTAGGACTCGGCTACATTAAGTTGGGACAAAGCTCCACCACCCTCTCTGGTGGCGAGAGCCAGCGAGTGAAGCTCGCCACCGAGCTGAGCAAGAAAGACACCGGCAAGACGCTCTACATCCTCGACGAGCCAACCACTGGTTTGCATTTCGAGGACATCCGCATCTTGATGGATGTGCTACAGGAATTGGTGGATAAAGGCAACACCGTGATAATCATCGAGCACAATCTCGATGTCATCAAGTTGGGCGACTGGCTCATCGACATGGGGCCCGAGGGTGGTCGTGGCGGTGGTCAACTCCTCTTCGCAGGTACCCCAGAAGAAATGGTGAAGGCGAAAAAAGGCTATACCTATAAGTTCTTGGAGCCTTTGCTAAAAGCTAAGAAACATTGATTCCTATATCCATCGGAAAAACAGAAAACAAAAAATCCCGCCTCGGAGACTCTTGTTCAGAATCTCCGAGGCGGGATTTTCACTAAATTATAATTCCCTCTATACCATATTCTCCGCACCCCTCTTGTGCAGGATGATGTCGAGGATGATGTGGAAGACGAGCCAGACGATGAGGTCGATGAGGAGGATGAAGGTGATGTTCACGCTGCCTATCAACGCCACGTTGATGAGGATGAACATCAGCGACAGCATACAGATGGACACCATCACCTGCCTAACCCTCAGTCCGCATCTCAGGAGCTTGTGGTGGATATGGCTCTTGTCGGGCAAGAAAGGGTTCTTGCCGTTTCTCAGCCTGTGCCCCACCACTCTCACCACGTCGAGCAGCGGCACCAGCATCGTGGTAAAGGCAAGTACCATGTTGTAGTCGCCAGGTATTCTCGGACTGATATCCACCGTGCTCAGGTGAATCATTAGGAAGCTGAGGATATAGCCCAGCGAGAGGCTTCCCGAGTCGCCCATGAAGAGCTTCCTGCCCCTCATGGCATTGCCGAACACGTTGTAATACCAGAAAGGGATAATCACTCCGATAGCCGAGATGCAGAGCAAGGCATAGGAATACATGTGCAGCCAGATATGCAGACCGGCGAGCGCCACTAGCGAGATGGCGCAAAGCCCCGATGCCAA
>DBLF01000026.1 GCA_002297965.1 Candidatus Segatella papionis | reverse complement strand
TAGTAAAAGGTAAGGGCTGTCATGTATGGGACGACAAGGGTCAGGAATACCTCGACCTCTATGGCGGTCATGCCGTTATCAGCATCGGTCACTGTCATCCTCACTACGTAGAGATGCTCACCAAGCAGCTCAACAATTTGGGCTTCTACTCCAACTCCGTTATCAACAAGTTGCAGGTAGAACTCGCCGAGCGTTTGGGCAAGGCAAGCGGTTATGAGGATTATCAGTTCTTCCTCATCAATTCCGGTGCCGAGGCAAACGAGAACGCCTTGAAGTTGGCTTCATTCAACAATGGCAGAACTCGTGTTCTCTCCTTGGAGAAGGCTTTCCACGGCAGAACATCCCTCGCCGTAGAGGTAACCAACAATCCAAAGATTATCGCACCTATCAATGACAATGGTCATGTTACCTATCTCCCACTCAACGACTTGGAGGCTTGGGAGAAGGAACTTGCCAAGGGCGATGTTTGCGCTTGTATCATCGAGGCCATCCAGGGCGTAGGTGGTTGCAACATGGTATCACCTGAGTTTGCACAAGGCTTACAGGCTGCTTGCAAGAAATACGGCACCTACCTTATCTGCGATGAAATCCAGTGCGGTTACGGTCGCACCGGTAAGTTCTTCGCTCACCAGTGGCTCGGTATCAAGCCAGACCTCATCACCGTAGCAAAGGGCATCGGTTGCGGCTTTCCAATGGGTGGCGTGTTGATTTCGCCAGAGTTCAAGCCTGTATATGGTCAGCTCGGTACAACCTTCGGTGGTAACCACTTGGCTTGTACAGCCGCCCTCGCCGTTCTCGACGTTTTCGAGAAGGAGAACGTGGTGGAGAATGCGCACGTAGTAGGTGAATATCTCATCCAGCAGTTGAAGGAACTCCAGAAGCGCAACAGCCACATCCTTGAGGTACGTGGTCGTGGCTTGATGGTAGGAGTCGTGCTCGACATTCCTCACAAGGAGGTTCGCAGCAAGCTCATCCACGAGCAACATTGCTTCACCGGTTGCGCAGGAACCAATATCCTCCGCATCCTCCCTCCATTGGTATTGACCAAGGAGAATGTGGATGACTTCATCGCTCGCTTGGAAACTGTTCTAAAGGAATTATAAAGCCTTTAGAATCATCATATAAAGGATTTATAAAACCTTTAGGATAATGATATAAAGGAAACACAACCCATAAAAGAAAATAGAAAGAATCGAAAGAGAGCGGCAGCCGAATATGTTTTTGGCTGTCGCTCTTGTCGTTTATCCCATGATTCACAAAGCGAAGCCACGGATTCACAAAAAACATACTACCCAAAGCCAAACCTATCAAATATTTTGCTTATCTTTGCAACCAAACGAATCAGTATGGAAGAATATCTCATCATATCAAACGCCAACTTCTTACTCAGAGTGGCTTCCGAACAGATAGCATACGTCTGCTCGGAAGGAAGCTATTGTACGCTTCGCCTAACCAACGGCGATGAATATACTTTCTCGTTCAACCTTGTGGTCTTCGAGAAAAAAATCGTCGAGCAACTTGCTAAGACGGCACACTTCTTCGCTCGTGTTGGCAGAAACTATATCATCAATAGCCAACATATTTTCAGCATCAACCTCAACACTTCGGAACTCGTATTGTACAACGAGCGTTTTACCGAGAAATTCACCTTGCACGTAAGCAAGGAACCACTCAAACAATTGAAAGCAATTTTAGATAACGCCATCAAATAATCAAAGATATGAAAGGGAATAATCATAACGAAGAAACTTATTTCTTGGGCAAGGCACAAGAAACAAAAAACACCAAGTCGCACGTATATAAGAAGCTACTTGGTATGGCAGCCTGTGCAGCAGCGATACTAAGCATAGTCCTCGCCTTAGTTTTCAAGCAGCAAGGAAACACTCCACAGCCTCAGCTGCTAAAGACAATAGCCGTCTTGCCAGAAGGAGGGCATATGCCCGTCTTCAACGATAATGGCGACATCAACGATTTCCTTAGATGGGTGATGACGAACATTCAATATCCCAAAGGATTGGAAAACAAACCTGCGCGAGTTGTCATCAACTTCACGGTGCAAACAGATGGAACCCTAGGATTGTTTAAAGTGCTCGAAGCCCCAAAAGAAAAAGCCTACGAGCAGACCGTGATGGAGCTCCTAAGGAAAAGTCCTCGCTGGAAGCCAGCCAGACTTTCCGACGGCGAAGAAGTAAACATGGAGTTTACCTTGCCTGTAGTTTTCACTCCCGAAGTAAAAAAGAAATAACCAATAAACAACGATGAAACAGTTTAGGCTTATCCTTACATTATGCTTATGCCTGGCAACGAATGTCAAGGCAAGCGATACTACAGCCCATCTTCTCCAACAAGGAGATAGCTGTTTGAGTTTGTACGACGTGTTCCATGCAACCCAATACTACCAAAAGTATTTAGAGGTGAATCCATCCCACTTGGAAACACGCAGAAAATTGGCATCTTGCTATCGAAAGGTAGGCAACTACACCGCTTGCATTTCTTGTCTTGACAAGATTCCGTCAGACAGTATCAACCACGAAGACATGCGGATGTACTATTATTCATACCTGAACCAAAACAACAACGACAAGGTTTCGCTCTGGGGTGAACGTATAGCCTCATCATTTCCATACGACAGCGAAATCATCGCTTCGCTTGCCTTGCATTACAATGGGGCTAACCAACCGGGCAGAGCCGAGGATGTGACGAAGAATTACATCACCCGATGTGATTCCACCAACTTATACGTCAACAAGGAGTATGCCTACTCCCTATTCATGCAATTCAAATATGACGAGGCTATCCCTTTGTACGAGAAATTGATAGCGCAAGGGTTCGATAATTTCGAGTCCAACTTTATCCTTGGTCTCTGTTATGAGAACTTACCGAACAAAGAGAAAGCGCTGAAACATTATCAGAAAGCCGTTCAATTTAAGAGCGATAACGCCACTTGCCTTTTCCACTTGGCATTGGCAGAGAAATCCTTCAACATGGACTCATTGTCCATAGCTCACTTCAGTCAATCGTTGGAAGTCTCCTTGCCAAAAGGCAGAGCTTTACGAACCTACAAATGGCTGGCGGATTTACATTTTCTACACAACCGATATGAAGAAGCGGCACATGACTTCGAATTATGCATCGCTTACGACGAAGAGGACGACCCGCTCAACTATTACAATACCGCCCAAATGTTTATCGCAGCCAAAAATAAGTTGAAGGCGAAGTTGTATCTCCAGATGTTCATAGCAAACGCCAACAGGCTGGAAGACAAAAAGTCGGCAGCACAACTCATATCCAAAGCCAAAGAGCAACTCAAGCAATAACCATTCAACTCATATAAACACATGAAAATATCAGTTCTCTTAGGCTCGGCATTATTGCTGAGCCAGCCCCTCTGCGCCCAAAACGAAGAGGCAAAAGACACGCTTACCACCCAAATGATGATGCAAAACCTGCCAGAGGTTTTCGTCAAGGCGACTCGCCCTATCGTCAAAGCAGAAAAGGGACAGTTGGTTTACAACATGCCACTTCTCATCGAGAAAATACCAGCCGACAATGCTTATGATGCTGTTACTCGAATACCTGGCATAAGCGAGCTAAACGGCAACATCAACTTTGCAGGAAAAGCCATAACCCTCATTATCAATGGCAAACCTACCACACTCGATTACTCGCAAATAATAGAGCGATTGAAAACCATGCCAGCCTCGCAATTAGCCAAAGCCGAAGTGATGCTTTCTGCACCAGCACGCTTGCACGTTCGTGGAATGGCTATCAACTTGGTCACCAAAGACTATGCAGGGAAGAAATTGGTTTCAGGACAAATACAAAGCACTTGGAACCAAAGCAAATACGGTGAATGGCAAGGTAAAGGAAACTTATTGCTCCAAAAAGGAAAACTTGGACTGGATGCCATGTATTCGTTTACAGATGGGACATCCTACGGCGAGACTAACAGCGATGCCAACCATCCTCTTCAGGGAAAGCGAATAGCGTATCAAGACAAGACTTCACAAAAAACAGATGGATTGACTCACAGCTATCGCTTGGGATTGAGCTATGACTTTGCCGACAATCACCAACTATCCTTGGCATATACCGGGAAATGGGATAGCAGTCATTCTCATCATGAGACAATAGGGGCAAGCACATCCCAACAACATGGTAACGAACATATTTACCTGCACAACATAGATGCAAGCTACACCCTGCCTTTCGGACTGCAGTTAGGTATGTCCTACCTGTACTACAAAGATCCTCGCCAACAGAATTTGGAAGGAACCATGCTAAACGAAGAGCGCACGATAGAGACTAACAGCAAACAAGTAATAGACAAATGGCTCTTCACCGCAGACCTATCCCACTCATTGAAGCACGGTTGGGAGCTATCGTATGGAATGAAGTTCCAAAGAAGCAACAACAGAAGCTATCAAACCACCATCAATAAGAACGGCACTGAAATACCAGATGCCACAAGCCAAGTAAACATCGAGGAAAGAATCTTGAGTGTGTATGGCGGCATAAGCAAACAGCTCAACAAGCGAATCAGTTTGGAAGCCTCTGCCGAAGCCGAACAATATCATTCTCCTCAATGGAACAAATGGCATGTTTATCCGACACTGAATGCGTTGTGGAAAGCAAACCCAAGCAACATACTCAACCTGTCCTTCAGTTCCAACTCAAAGTTTCCAAGCTATTGGTCAACGATGAACAGCATCTACTATGCCTCAACCTATATGGAGATATGGGGGAATCCTAACCTCAAGCCTTGCTCCACTTACGAGACCAGTTTGATGTGGACGCTCAAAAGCCGCTACACGTTGATGGCATTTGCGAAGTTTCAACCCAAGTATTCCGTACAGTTACCTTATCAGCCTACCGACCACCTGGCTGTCATCATGAAGGAAACCAATTTCGACTACAACCACACCATGGGCATCCAAGCATCTGCAAGTTTCTGCATGGGAAGTTGGTTGAATGGAAATATTTCTGCCACCGGAATCTACAGGCATGACAAGAGTAACGATTTCTT
>DBLF01000078.1:13308-13832 GCA_002297965.1 Candidatus Segatella papionis | reverse complement strand
TCCGTTTCGCCGGAACCCCAGACGACGTGCTCTGTGTGCTGAGTGGCATGAGTTATATGGAGAACCTGAAGGAGAATCTCTGTACCTATTCTCCACTGAAGCCTATCAGCAAGGAGGAGAATGCCTTCCTCATGGAGATAGCCAAGGACATCTACAATCTCAACACTATCCCATGTAATGAGTGCAACTACTGTATGCCTTGTCCATACGGTCTGAACATCCCAGCAATCTTCTCGCACTACAACAAGTGCATCAAGGAAAGCAACATGCCAAACAAGGGTGAGCAAGACCCAGACTATCGCCGTGCCCGCCGTGCCTTCCTCATCGGTTATGACCGAAGCGTGCCGAAACTCCGACAAGCTAACCATTGCGTGAAGTGTGGGGCTTGCATTCCGCACTGTCCTCAACAAATCCAGATTCCAGATGAGTTGGAAAAGATTGACATGTTCGTGGAAGAACTGAAGTTGAATAGCGACAAACTATGATTTAGTTAGGAGTTAGAAGTTAGGAGTTTTTAGCACATT
>DBLF01000078.1:9042-13286 GCA_002297965.1 Candidatus Segatella papionis | reverse complement strand
GGAATATGGAAGAGATCAAGAAAATACTGCACGAAGGAGAGAAGGGGCATTCGCTCGTTGTGAAGACCGTAAGCGATGAGATTTTCAGCTTTGACGGTCGTGGCATCAGCGACTTGATGCGATTGCTCAACACCTCTCCCGATATGCTCAAAGGAGCGATGCTTGCCGACAAGGTGGTGGGCAAGGCAGCCGCTGCCCTCATGATATTGGGCGGCATCAAGGCTATCCATGCCGATACCATCAGCGAGCCAGCCCTGCAACTCTTTGCATCGGCAGCAAAAGAGATAGATGTAACTTATGATAATAAGGTGGAATACATCATCAATCGCACCCAGACGGGTTGGTGCCCGATGGAATGGGCTTGCAAGGAGGCTGCCACTCCTGCGGAATGCTTGGAGGAAATCAAGGCGAAGCTTACAGAATTGAAGGCAATAAAATAAAAGAGAAATCGTTTTAAAAAGAAAAAGAAGATTATGACAGAATCATCCGTAAGATTATATCAATACGGCTACAACGAGACCAAGACCTATCTCTTGGCTGTAGCCTTCGTGATAGGCAACGTGGCATTGCCCCAGCTTTTCCATACCATCCCACAGGGTGGTATGATTTGGCTTCCTATCTACTTTTTCACCTTGATAGGAGCTTTCAAATATGGTTGGAAAGTGGGGTTGCTCACAGCCATCTCCTCCCCTATCGTCAACCACCTGCTTTTCGGCATGCCGATGGCAGCCGCCTTGCCAGCCATCCTCACCAAGAGCATTTTCCTTGCCCTCGGCGCTGGTTTCATCGCCAAGCGAGCAGGCAAGGTTAGTCTCCTCGCCATCGCTGGAGTCGTAGCCTTCTACCAGCTCTTCGGTTCTCTTGCCGAATGGGCTTACACAGGCAGCATCGCAGCAGCCATACAAGATATCCGCCTAGGATTGCCCGGCATTCTGCTGCAAATCGTTGGTGGCTACCTATTCATCAAGTATTTAATCAAAAAATAAAGGGGCATATGCCTCGACATAACATTTAACACTTAACATTTAACAATATAAGAATATGTTAGGAACACAAGAAATATTACTCATCGCCCTCGTTATTCTGCTCCTCTTCGGAGGCAAGAAAATCCCAGAGTTGATGAAAGGATTGGGCAAAGGTGTGAAGAGTTTCAAGGACGGAATGAACGGAATCGAGACAGAATCGACCGATACCGCTTCCAAGAAAGAAAATGAAGAAAAGAAAGAAGAGGTCAAGAAATAATTCCGTAGGCGCTCCGACGGATTTGCAATCCGTCGTTTAAAAAGGTTCGACAAATGAAGGAACTGCGGATTTGCAATCCGCAGCAAGCAAGAATGAACATCAGAAACATGAACGAAGACCAAATGTCCTTTTGGGAGCATCTCGATGTGTTGCGAGGAACTATCTGGAAGATAGCCCTCGCAAGTGTCGTTTGTGGGGTTGTGGCGTTTTTCTTCAAGGACGAGATTTTCTCCGTGATTCTCGCCCCGAAGGACAACCACTTCATCACTTACCGCCTCTTCGAGCGTTTGGGCAGTTGGATTCCTGGCAACGAGGGCATCGAGGCTTTCTCCGTCAACCTGGTGAACACGGGCTTGGCTGGTCAGTTCGCCATCCACATGAAGGTGGCGCTCTATGCCGGTCTCATCGTCGCCTCCCCTTACACCATCTACCTCTTGCTCCGTTTCATCACTCCCGCCCTTTATGAGAACGAGCGTCGCTACACCTATCGCTTGGTGGGTGGCGGCTACGTGATGTTCATCCTCGGCATGTTGCTCAATTATTTCCTCATCTTCCCCTTCACCTTCCGCTTCCTCGGCACTTACCAGGTAAGCACGGAGGTATCGAACATGATTACGTTGGAATCGTACATGGACACGCTCCTGATGCTCAGTTTGATGATGGGCATCCTCTTCGAACTGCCCGTCGTTTGCTGGCTGCTAGGCAAGATGGGGATTCTCACCAAGGATTTCATGCGCCATTATCGTCGCCATGCCATCGTGGCGATACTGATTGTAGCCGCCATCATCACCCCGACGAGCGATGTCTTCACGCTAACGTTAGTATCGCTCCCGATATGGTTGCTTTATGAGGCAAGCATCCTCTTTGTTCCAAAGAAGAAAAAGAAATTAGGATAATTTATCCTATATTCTTCTCTTTTCTCCCACAAATGCCGTAACTTTGCAATTTATATGGAACAAACTTCACCAATTCAGGCACTGCTCCAGCAGCGCACATTGCTCCAACTGGAGTATTACACCGAGAAGGAAGCCTTCCGCAAACTCACCGAACAGATGGGTATGCAGCGCAAGCTGAAACGAGGTGATGCCTGGTTCCCGCTACGTGTGGGAAAGAGTTTTTATAATTCGCTGAACCAAACAGCCATCGAGGTATTCCGTACCTCCGACCAAGATATCGAGCACAACTTTGAGTTCGGTCGCCCCGTCATGTTCTTCAAACTCGGGGATTGCAAATCCCCTCAAACTGAAAAAAAAGAAGAAAAGAAGGTTAAGTACTTCTCGTTTACGGGAGTTGTGAGCTATGTGGATGGCGACCGGATGGTCATCACCGTACCCGACTCCGCCCCTTTGCTCGACTTGCAGCAATCCACCGAGCCCATCGGAGTGCAACTCTCCTTCGATGAGACCAGCTATAAGCTGATGTTCGAGGCACTCGACCGAGTGATGAAGGCGAAGAACAATCGCTTGGCTTATCTCCGCGACCTCTTCTATTCGCACCAGAAGGCAGGCAAGTTCAATTTCGCCCCAATGAAGTTCCCTTGGCTCAACCCTACCCAGGAAAGAGCCGTCAACGAGGTGCTATGGGCAAAGGACGTTGCCATCGTTCACGGTCCACCGGGAACTGGCAAGACCACGACGCTCGTGGAAGCTATCAACGAGACCTTGATGCGAGAGAGCCAAGTATTGGTTTGCGCACAGAGCAACATGGCGGTGGACTGGATTTCGGAAAAGCTCGTAGATAGAGGCATCAACGTGCTCCGCATCGGAAACCCGACGAGAGTGAACGACAAGATGCTCGGCTTTACTTACGAGCGTCGTTTCGAGAGCCATCCCGACTACCCGCAGCTCTGGGCTATCCGCAAGGCAATCCGAGAGCTTCGCAAGAATCGAAAGAAAGGCAGCGAGAACTACCATCAGAAGATGGAACGCCTGAAGAGCCGTGCCGCCGAGATAGAAATCCGTATCAACAGCGAGCTCTTTGGCGAGGCACGTGTCATCGCTTGCACCCTCGTAGGTTCCGCTCATCGCTTGCTGGAAGGCATGAAGTTTGGCACTCTCTTCATCGACGAGGCAGCCCAGGCACTCGAAGCCGCCTGCTGGATCCCGATGCGCAGGGCATCAAGAGTTATCCTTGCCGGCGACCACTGCCAGTTACCTCCTACGGTGAAGAGCATCGCAGCTCTTCGTGCAGGGTTAGGCAAGACTCTCATGGAGCGCATCGCCGAAAACAAGCCAGAGGTGGTAACCCTTCTGAGGATACAATATCGTATGAACGAGGAGATTATGCGATTCTCCAGCGACTGGTTCTATGGAGGAAAAGTGGAGAGTGCGCCACAAATCAAGTACCGCAGCGTGCTCGACTACGACCATCCTATCACGTGGATTGACACCTCAGACAAGGAGCCATCAGATACAATAGAAGAAAATGAGGACCTGAACTTCAAAGAGCAGTTCGTGGGCGAGAGCTTCGGCCGAATCAACAAGGCGGAAGCCGAGTTGACCCTCCTGACCCTTGCCGAGTACTACACAAAAATCGGTAAGCAGCGAGTATTGAACGAGAGCATCGACGTGGGCATCATCTCCCCATACCGTGCGCAAGTACAGTATCTCAAGAAGCTCATCAAGAAGTACGAGTTCTTCAAGCCTTACCGCCGCCTCATCAGCGTGAACACGGTGGATGGTTTCCAGGGACAGGAGCGAGATGTCATCCTCATCTCTCTGGTTCGTTCCAACGATGAAGGACAGATTGGTTTCCTCAAGGATTTGCGCCGCATGAACGTAGCGATAACGAGAGCGAGAATGAAGCTCATCATCCTCGGCAACAAGAACACGATGACTCAGCATCCGTTCTACAAGAAATTGTGGGAGTATGTGGAGGCTATCAATCATTATGAATAAGAGGATAAAAGCAAAGACTATATAAATAGAGTATCCTTCCATCATACAAGTGGTACAGCTGATTCTGTTGCACAATGTTAAAATATGCCGATAGCACAGCTAAAA
>DBLF01000078.1:0-9021 GCA_002297965.1 Candidatus Segatella papionis | reverse complement strand
TTTTAGCTGTGCTATCGGCATAATTTTGTATATTTGCACAAAAATACAACGCAATATGGACGAAACAAACGACATTATCATAGGTCGAGAAAAAGAGCAAATGCTCATCCAAGAGTACTACGATTCTCCGAAGGCAGAACTCGTAGCCATCTATGGGCGTCGCCGTGTAGGCAAGACCTATCTTATCAAGTCATTCTTTAACCAACAGTTTGACTTCTATTTTACAGGTGCTTTCGAGACTCCCAAAGCTACGCTACTACGTTTGTTCCAAACGCAGTTGGAACGATACTCTGGCAAAAAGCGGAAAAAGCCACAAGATTGGTTCGAGGCATTTGAACAATTACGAGACTACTTGTCATCACTTGACAAGGAGCGCATTGTCGTATTCTTAGATGAGTTACCATGGATGGATACCCCTAAATCCAACTTTATCCAAGCCTTTAGCTATTTTTGGAACAGTTGGGCAAGTACAGTCCATGGGATGAAGTTCTTTGTGTGTGGTTCTGCTACCACCTGGATGCTATCCAAACTGATTGGCGACAAGGGAGGTATGCATGGACGTGTTAATCGTCAAATTTATCTTCGACCATTCAACTTGCAAGAGACAGAATCATTTCTGCTCAATAAGGGCATTGATTGGACTAGATTACAGATCGCTCAAGCCTACATGGTCATGGGAGGCATTCCCTACTATCTTGACATGCTCAATCCTCAATATACGGCAGAAGAGAATGTGGACCATCTGTTTTTTGAAGAAGGAGCCATATTACGAACAGAATACAACTTTATATTTCGCTCGTTGTTCAAAGACTCTTCCGTTTACCAAACAGTCATAGAGACTTTAGCAACCAAATCTATTGGTATGACTCGGGAGGAAATCGCCAAAGAGGGCAAACTTCAGAATAATGGTATGTTGACAGAGGTTCTGGAAAATCTCTGTCGATGTGACTTTCTTCGTACCTATACAGCGTTCGGAAAGAAAAGTCGTGGGCAAATGTTTCAGCTGGTAGATTTATTCTCTCTTTTCCATAATCGTTTTGTATCCCATACCAATAGTCAGGACTATCATTTCTGGCATAACATGCAGGACAATCCTGCCAGAAGGACTTGGGAGGGATATGCTTTCGAGCAAATCTGCCTGCACCATATTCCTCAAATCAAACAAAAACTGAGAATCGGCGGAACGCTGAGCGATATCTGTTCTTGGCTATGCAAGCCTTTTACGGATGCAAATGGTATCAGCTACAAAGGGACTCAAATCGACCTGTTGATAGACAGAAGAGACCAAGTTATCGACCTCTGCGAAATCAAATATTCCAATAAAGAGTATGCAATTACTCATGACTATGATGAGCGATTACGAACCCGAAAAGAAACATTCAGAGCTGTAACTAGTACTCGCAAGACTTTGCAAGTCGTACTCATCACAACGTATGGCTTGGTAAAGACTAAATATAGTGCCAACATACATGACATCGTAACACTGGAAGATCTATTCGAAGTTATCCGATAAGTTTTTTCAATGTTTGTAAAATAAAACTATAAAATGAATGTGTAACTAAAAGATACGAAACAATATGAAACTCAAAATACATTTCAGCCACAAGGAGGAGCTTTGGAACTCCTGGTCGCATGCCGGTGGCATCCTGATGGGTGTCGTCTTCGGCATCATCTTCCTCTATTGGTGCTTCTCCGAACATAACGGATGGGCTACCGCCGGCGTCATCCTCTACCTCTTCGGTATGCTGATGTCGTATATCGCCTCTACCGTTTACCACGCCATCTCGGCTTGGAGCAAGTGGAAGGAACGACTGCGCAAATGGGACCACGCAGCCATCTACTGGCACATCGCAGGTTCCTACTCACCGATAACACTGATTGCCCTGCGCGAACAAGGCTATTGGGGATGGAGTCTCTTCATATTCATCTGGGCTTGCGCGGTGGCAGGCACCATCATGAGCTTCGCCAAGCTCAAAGACCACAGCAACCTAGAGACCCTCTGCTTTGTGGGCATGGGACTCTCGGTGCTCGTCGCCTTCAAGCCGCTGATTGACTCCGTTACTCCAGCTACCGTCATTTGGATCATCGCCGAAGGTGTATGCTACATTACAGGTGCCGTCTTCTACAGCATCAACAAGAAGAAATATATGCACTCCGTATTCCATTTCTTCGTGCTGGCTGGTAGCATCTGCCACATCATCGCCGTCTGGGACATTCTGATGAAATACATCTAACTCTGTTCCAAGATATACATCTTCACTCCAATCTTCTCGAATTTCTCCTTTAGTTTGAGGAGTTTCTCCTTTTCCTCAGGCGAGGAAGGAGCCACGTCGATACGCTCCACATCCTGGGTGATGTCGATGTCGCCATGGTATTGTAGCTCGAAGAAGTCGAAGATAGGGGGAACATCTTTCGCCACATCTTCTATTAATGGAAAGTTATTGATGGTGAGTTTCTTCTCCAATATCCACTGGGCAAAGAGGGCATAGGCAGCCACTGGGTCGCCCATCTTCATCAGCGGCTCTCCATCGTGAGCCAAGCCACAGATACAGGTAGCCTTCACATCATCCACTCTTGTCGGGATGAGTTGATAAAACCTACCGAAGTTGACGGAATCGCCCACACAGAGGGTGGTGCGATGGAAGAGACGTTCCTTCTTGAGCTGGATGGATACATCGCCATACTGACACCACATGCCTCCGTTGACATACAGGTCTTTCACCGCATCGGACTGCGAGAGGAAGCCATATTTCGGGAACTCGCTTGGCAAGAGTTTGTTGGCATTGCATCCGAAGAGAGCCTCAACAGCCTCCCTTCGGGTTTCCTTGCCGCCATTGGTAGCACCTGTGCCCGTCTCCATCACGCTCTTGATGCGTTTCGACTCCAGGATGCCTTCCAAAGACGAGACATGCACACGGACATAGAATGCCCCATGATTGATGATTTGTCGGAGGAATCCCTCAACGATAGGCGCCACCATCTTGTAATAAGGTTGCTGGCGAAGAAGTTCTTGGTAGGCTGACTGATGAGCCGCCAACGCACGCAGTGATTTCGGTGTATCCATATTGCTCTGGTTTTAAATATGCTATTTTATAGTTGGCAACCGAAACTTAGAAATTCTATAATCGGTTATGCTTTCAAATGCAAAGTAACACAAAAATCCCCATACCACCAAACTTTTCAACTATTTTTCTTCTGATAATGCCAAAGCTCGAACGAATTGATGAGGTTCTGCCAAAGCACATAGCAACCGGGGCCTACCGTTGACAAAGGGTTGAGATAGGCGGATGCCGCCCAAATGGCGAAAGGCGTGTTCTTCTGTCCCAAAGCCTGTCCCGACTCCACCACACTATCAAAGTAATGACCGATGAAACGACCGGTGGCAAACTGCACGATGCTCAGCATCAAACCCAAGATGGCTATCACGCAGACAAACAGCAAGGAGGTGTTGGCGTGCATGATGTTGCGCATCGTGGTACCTGCCACCAAGACCAACGAACCGCCCCAGAGATAAAAGCTCAAGTCCTTGATACCCACTATCCAACGATGGAAACGATGGAACACATGCTTAACGATGAAAGCCAAGCCCATCGGCACCACCAGCACGATGCACACCTGATACAAGATGCCGAAGAAAGCAGAGAGGAAGGTGAGGTGCTCGCCCTTCTCTATCAAAGGAAAACAGAGAGGTATCAAGATCGCAGTCACTACATTGGAGATGAAAGTATAGGTGGTCATCTGTTCCATGCTGCCCCCAAGCTTGGCGGTAATCACCGAACTGGCGGCGGCACAGGGACCGATGACACAGGCGAGCACAGCCTCCAAGAGGATGAGCGGTTCGCCCTGGATATGGAAAACGAGTATCATGCCTACGATGAGCAACACAAACACCACTTGCTGTATCGCCACCCACAATTGCCACCTCACAGGTCGCAACTTCTTGAAATCCACCTTACAGAACACGGTGAAGAGGATGAGGAACATAAAGGATGGCAGGATGGGACGACTCAATGGCGTAAACCAATCGCTCACAGGTTCCAAGGCGGGTATCTCGGCAAAAACGAAATAGATGATAATACCAAGGGCTATGGAGACTGGCAAAGTCCAGTCTTTCAAAAATCTTACAACTTTCATAAATACAATCTTTTTCTATTTATACTATCTCACAAAGAGGAGGAAACCCTTAGATTTCCTCCTCCTTGATGATGCGATACAAGATGGCGTGCTCCAACGCCAACGGCTTGTTGTGGGCAAAGAAGACGACTCCATCCACGGGAGCCTTCACTTCCTCCAACACACAGCTGTCGTAGGGGTCGAGTATCTGTGCCAACACATCCCCTTCCTTCACCGCCATCCCCGTATTCTTCAAGCGATAGAAGATGCCGGCTCGGCGAGCTATCACATTACAGAGGTCTTTCTCATCGAGTACCACCGACTCATAGCCTGCGTTCTTGTTGCGATAAGCGACGATGCCCTCCTTGTTGAGGAACCGCAAGATAGCCTCAACGCTCTGCATACTGGTGCTATCCTCTACATAGTTGGTCTGCCCGGCATACAGCGAAAAAGCCTTGCAGCCCCATATCTGCCAGTTATAGTTTAACAAGGTGGTGTCGTATGGCAACGGCTTGCGGATGGTGACGAAAGGCAAACCGAAATGCGAGGCGGTCTCCACATCCTCATAGCCCGTCTGCAACATTCGGACATGAGGAACGAAATCGCCCGGCATATAAAAGCTCGCCATCTGTATGCCATACCGATAGTCCTTGATTTGGGCAAAGAGGGCGGCGGCAATACGCTGGGTGGTCTCTCCTTTGTCATAGCCAGGGAACATACGGTTGATGTCGGTGCCATCCATTGCCCAGAATCGCTTGCTCACGTTCATCGAAAAAGGGTTGCACGATGGTATCACCAAGATGCTCTTGCCATCGGCTATCCTGCCCTTGCGCTCCAAATCTTTCAGCACAGCCACCATCTTGGCACAAATATACTGTTGTTGAATCTCGTCACCTCGCATCGCTCCCACGATAGCCAACGTTTTCTCGCCTTCGCCAAACCGATAGCCTTCGATGTTGAAGTCGTCACGATAAGGTGACTTCATACTGAATAATATCTCTTTCTTCATTGTTTCTTCTTTGTCTCTTTGAAAGCAAAACTCCTCACTCCAAACTCCTAACTATTCATGATAGATTCTCGCCATGAGCGAACCTTCATATACGATAGGATAAGCTCGGATGGTAAACAGGTAGCCATCCACTGGCGATATGACCCGACTGAGAATTTTGCCCGTGAGAGGTTCCACGATTTGTCCTATCTCCTGCGATTTCTCCACCATGAATCCACATTTCAGTTCGGTGATGAAAATACCCGAAGTCTCGGCATTGAGAAACTCCACCTTGTTGCCCTTGCAAACGATGGAGTCAGCTAGTTGTTCGGTAGGCACCTCACCCTTCCACATCCCCATCTCCTGCATCAGATGGAAGATGCCATCTCTCAATCGGAAGCACATCTTATGGTTGATACGCTCGCCCACCCCCATCTCCACTACCAAGCACTTGGTGCCTGTGGAATTGAGCGAATGAGCCAAGGTTGCCTCCAAAACGGTAGCGGCATCATGCACCCAGATGAAATCCACACCCAGTTCCTGTGCCAATGGTACCAGTTCCTTCTCGTTGAGCACATTGATGCGCACTTGTGGGGTCTCCCTCAGATAGAGGTTGCTAGAATGTACGTCGATGACGAGGTCTGCGCCCTTCAAGTCTTCGATGATGGTATAGGCAGCTTGCTCTGCCATCGTACCATTCTTATCACCAGGAAAAATGCGGTTCATGTCGAGGTCGAAGTTTGGGATGCCTCGCTGTATCGTGTCGATGCCCAAGGGGTTGAGGGCAGGATAGATTTCCACCGTTCCATCGAGGTTTTCCAGTTGCTCATTCAGTTGGCGAGCCATCAGATAGCACACCATCTGTCCCTCCAGTTCATCGCCATGTGTTCCCGTCACGATGCAGATTCGCTTCTTTCCATCACCATTCCGGATAATGTTCTTTCGAATCATATATCGCTCGTTGACGGGGAGCTCGGTTGACAATATTGTTTTTATCATTGTTTTTCTATATTATTTCAAGAAGTTATCACTATCAAGAAGTCATCACTTCATTCGTTAGAAATTATATTTCTTTCAGCGTGACACTCACTTCCGTCTCCTGCAAGGCATTGCCCATGTAGAGGCCTCGGCTCACAGGACAATCGGAAGCATCCCTGCCATGCGCCAGTTTCACGTATCCACATTCTATCTCCATATTGTGGGTAGGGTCGAAGCCATGCCAAGCATCGCCATCGCAAACCTCCACCCAGGCATGGGTCTCGCCCTCGCCCTCCATGAATCCACAGACATATCTCGCCGGAATGCCATGCAATCGGCACAGGGCTATCATCAGATGGGCATAGTCCTGGCAAACACCCTGATGGGTCTTGATGATTTCGGAGGCTGGCGTATCGAGAGTGGTAACCTGCGGCACATATTCCATCTGGCGAAAGACGTAATGGCAGATAAACCAAGCCTTTTGCGAGATGCTTCCCTCCAAATCCAGCCGATGCTCCTCGCTCAGAAACGTGAGCGGCGTAGGCTCCCGATAAACCATCAAGGGCATGGAATCCAACGGTATGCTGTAATGCTCCATGCTCACGATGCCCGTACTGACGGTAACCAACGACTGATGGGCTTCTTCCTGAAGCCCATATACCAAGCGGTTGCCAAAGGCATCCGTTCCCGACTGGATATGAAAAGCGGGAGGAAGCAACAGATGCTCTTCTTCCACATTCATGTAGGCTCCCTGCACAGGTTGCGCCCTCAGCAAGATGGCGTGGCGCATCACTGGTTGGCTGAAGCCCACCACGGTTTGGTAATTATAGATGTATCTCTTCATACACGCACCAATTGGTTGATGTATTTGATGAGCTTGAATTTATAGTCCATGTCATCGAGGTTGAACTTCTCCTCGGTGATGAGCTCGTCCAACTGACGGCTGATGTTCTCATCCAATATCTCCGACTTGTCCTCGCAATATCGCTTCAGCGACTCATAGGCAAGGGCGATGCGGCGATAAGGATAACCGAATCGAATCAAGATATCGAGGTTCTCGATGTTGCGCCCTATCATCATGATGTTGAGGGCACGATGGTTCTGGATGCGTTGTTCGGCAGAGCCCCAAAAGGCAAGCGACCAGTCGATGATGGGCTGCAAGGTGGCTAGTGCCTTCTCGTCAGCTTCCTTGCATCGTTTCATCAAGGCGACGCTCATCTCCAGATAGCTCAACGTCTCCGACATGATGTCCTCACGCAGTAGGATGGCATTGTCCATCGCATACTTCTGTGCGGAAATCACCGAACTCGGATTGTCCTCGTCATAGAGCATACCCAGGGTAAACTCATCGTTGGTCTTGTAGTTACCCAGTGCATCCAACTTAGCCCAGACGGCATGATAAGCCTCCGGACTGCCATCTATCATCTCATCACAGCATTTGTTGAGCTGATGCAACGTGAGATACACTCTCATCTCATATCTTCCCAACCAATACAATCTGTTTGCCTTCGTAGCAGAAATTATATCACTCTTTACCATATCCTATATTTTTTATTTCGTCATAACCCATGTATCCTTGAATCCACCTCCCTGCGACGAGTTGACTACAAACGAGTTGGGATTTCTGGAGAAACGTGTCAGTCCGCTCTTCCATACCTTGGTTTCCTTGCCACTCACCACGAAGGCTCGCAAATCAGCCTTGCGCCAAACCAGTTTGCCGTTCTCCAGGATTTCCAAGTCCTTGAAGTCGATGACCTCCTGGGCTATCCATCTACGAGGATACTTGATGATGAGCTGCCTCAACTCCTCCAGTTTCTCTGGCGAAAGTTCCGAACCGAACACTACTCCATAACCTCCCGCCTCGCTCACGTCCTTGATGACCAAGCGGTCGATATGCTCCAACACATAGTCGTAATCCTCCTTGAAGTATGGCAGATAGGTAGGGGCATTGTGCAAGATAGGTTCCTCGCCGAGATAAAACTTCACCATCTTCGGCACGAAATAATAGATACCCTTGTCGTCAGCCACTCCATTGCCGATGGCATTGATCAGTGCCACGTTGCCCGCCTTGTAAGCCTGCATCACGTTCGGGATGCCCAAGAGCGAGGAAGCCTCGAACATCATCGGGTCCATGTACTCATCGCTCACACGGCGATAGATGCAGCCCACCCGAATCTTCTCCTTATACATACCAGCATAATACACCTTATCGTCCTCCACGAAGAGGTCGCCGGGGTAAGCCAAGGTAGCTCCTGTCTTTTCCGCCAAGTAAGAATGCTCGAAGAAGGCAGAGTTGTATCTGCCAGGAGTCAGGATAACGGAGATGCCACGTTCCTCGTTCATATCGTCCATCATGTCTCGCAGGAGGTCGGCATAGTCACGGTTGTCTGCCACGGCATTGTCGGCAAAGGTAGATGGTGACACCTTTCGGGTTATCTTCCTGGCTATCATCGGATAACTGGCACCCGAAGGGATGCGCAGGTTATCCTCCAAGACATACCAGTTACCGTCCTTACCCTCCACCAAGTCGATGCCAGCGATATGGGCATACACCTTGCCTGTAGGACAGATGCCCTCGCACTGAGGCATATAGCCCTTGGAGGAATAGACGAATTCCTCTGGCACGATGCCATCCTTGATGATTTTCTTGTCATGGTAGATGTCCCACAAGAACATATTGAGTGCCTTCACACGCTGCAGGAGTCCCGTCTCCAGATAATCCCAGTCGTTCTTGGGGATGATTCTTGGCACAGAATCGAATGGAAAGAGCTGCTCCTTGAACGTCCCTTTCTTATAAACACCAAATCGAACTCCAAATCGTTCCATCCACTTGTTTACGGTGTCCCTGCTATCCGTCAATCCTTTTATATTTACTTTCATACCTAATTGTAGTTTGGAGCGTTAATACCTTATTATATATACTTATCACTTTGTTAATACTC